>JAKSBY010000675.1 GCA_022360855.1 Sphingomonadales bacterium
AAGGCGTCGAAGTCGGCCTGGGTGAGGGTCCTTTCGATAGTGTCTTCTGCGGCGGTCATTCGGGAGCCTCGATCAGGTGCTTTTGGATTTTACCGGCCGCGGTGCGCGGAAACTCGGAGACGGCGGCGAAAGATTTGGGAACCTTGTAGGCAGCCAGCCGCTCACGGCAGAATACAGCGAGGCTTGCGTCGTCCGGGATGGTTTGCCCTGGGCGCGGCAGCAAATAGGCGCGGCCAACTTCGCCCCAGCGCTCATCGGCAACGCCGATTACGGCGGCTTCCAGAATCGCCGGATGCTCGGCCAAGATGTTTTCCACCTCGGCCGGATAGACGTTTTCACCGCCGGAGATGAACATGTCCTTGCTCCGGCCGACGATATAGGTGTAGCCGTCCGCATCCCGGCGGGCGAGGTCGCCGCTCTTGAGCCAGCCGTCGGGCGAAAAGGCCGCGGCCGTTACTTCGGGCCGGTTCCAGTAGCCGGGGGTGACGCCCGGCCCGGAGATCCAGAGCTCGCCGGTCTCGCCCTGGGGCACGTCATTGCCGTCCGTATCGACGATCCGGGTCGCTGCCAGGAGTTGCGGCTTGCCCACCGAGCCGATCTTTTTCGCCGCCGAAGGCGGGTCCATGAGGAAGACGGTGGGCCCCGTCTCGGTCATGCCCATGCCGTTGCACACCTGAACGCCGCGCCTGGCATAGGTCTCGATCAGGACGTCGGGCAGAGGCGCACCGCCGCAGCCCCAGCTCCTGACGCCGGTCAGGTCCACTGTCTCGAAGTCGGGATGCAGGCTGAGCTGCTGATAGACCGCGGGCACGCCGAAAAAGCTGTCGAGCCGGTTTTGTGCTAAGAGAGCGATCATACGGTCGGCGTCGAAGCCCGGCAGCACCAGCACCCGCCCGCCGGCGATCAGGGTCGGCAAGGTATGCAGATTGATCCCGGCCGTATGGAACAGCGGCAGGAAGTTCAGGGTGACGTCGTCGTTGCGGAGATCGACGGCGCGGCCGATATTGAGAGCGTTAACGAGTGCCATGCCATAGGTCTGGATCACTGCCTTGGGCAGGCCGGTCGTGCCCGAGGTGTAGAGCAGGTACCAGGTCTCGCCTGCGGGCCAGGCAAGCCGGCCCGGGTGCCGGGCCGCGGCGTCCCGCCATTCCCGATAGCCGTCGTCGAGGCTGATCAGGCCGGTCTTGCCGGCAAGCGCCTCGGTCATGGTGGCGGCGTCCTCGCCGCCGCAGACGGCGAGGCGGGGCGCGCTGTCTTCGATCAGCGGTTTGAGCTCGTTGGCCGGCATGCGCCAGTTGAGCGGCACCAGAATGGCGCCGAGCTTGCCGCAGGCGAACAGGAGCTCGAAAAATTCGATCCGGTTGCGGCACAGGATGGCGACGCGGTCGCCGGCGCCGATCCCTTCATCCGCCAACAGGGACGCGGCCCGGGCGGCGCGTGCGTCCAGCTCGGCATAGGTGACACGGACACCGGTAACTAGCTCTTCCATGGCCACCTTGTCCGGTGTCAGATCGGCCCGTTTGGCGGTTATGTCGAACAGCGAAAACACCTTGCCCTCCCTTCTCAGCCGCCCGGCCTTTGTGCCCCCTGATCCGAATCAAGCACTTTGAGATCGCCGGCGGTGCGTGTCAGCCGTTCCCTGACCTCCGCGCGGCCGATGAGCGCGACGAAGGCGTCGCGTTCGGCGTCGAGCCGGGTGGCGATGCGCTCCCTGCGCGCCGCGTCCCAGATCAGGCGCTTGGTGGTGCGCAGGCTCTCCCGTTCTTTTCTCGCGAGCGCGGCCACCCATCCGCAGACCACGGAATCCAGTTCGCTCTCGGCCACGACCTCATCGACTAGCCCCAGTCGCAGTGCCTCGGGCGCATCGATGCGTTGGTTCAGGAGCTGAATCCGCGCTGCTGCGGCGGGTCCGATGCGCTCGGGCAGAAGCGCCGTCCACCCGCCGTCGGGCGCGAAGCCCAGCTCCACATAGTAGGGCCGGACGAATGCGGTCTCGGCCATGACGACGAGATCGGCGGCCAGCATCAGGCCAATCGAGCCGCCGGTGATCGGGCCGTTGATCCGTGCGATCACCGGCACCGGGCAGGCCACAAGGTCTTTCACCGCACGATGGAGGCCATCCACCAGACCGAAGGAATAGTCGCGCAACTCGGCCGGATCGTCGGCATGGGCGAGAAAGCCCTTGAGGTCGCCGCCGGTCGAAAAGCTCGGGCCTCGCGCCGCCAGAACCACGGCGACCGGCTCGCTGGCGAGCGCCTCCTGCAACACGTTGCCGAGCGCGCCGATCAGGGGCGGGTTCAGGCAGTTATGCCGGCTGGCCTGATTGAGCGTAACCCAGGTAGCGCCTGCCTTCGGGGTCACGAGGACCAGCGGCTCCTCACCCGTCGCCATCGGTCCCGTCCTTCCGCTTGGTGAGGCCCCATTGGATCAGGTCGCCGGCGCGCGCGGCAACCTCGGCCGGGCTGCGGCTGTCGTCCCACACAGCATAGCGCAGGCCGAGAAAGACGTTCATGCCGATCAGCGCCCAGGCCCGCTCCTCCTCGCCGCCGGGCCGGATCTCCCCGGCACCCGCCGCCTGCTCCAGATTGGCCTGGTAGGCCTCGGCAAAGTCGCTGTAGTACTGCCGGTAGGCGTCTTCGGCGACAAACTGAGCCTCCATGACGATACGGTAGAGATCGGTGTGCTGGCGCACGAAGTCTATGAAGGCCTCAAGCCCAACCCGCTCCGCCGTGATCCGGTCCGGCGCTGTGGCCACCCGCTCGGCGATCCAGGTGCGGGTCAGGTGCCCCATATGCGACACCAGTGCGCGAAAGATCGCCTCCTTGCTATCGAAATAGACATAGAAGGTGCCCAGCGCCACGCCCGCGCGCTGGGTGATTCCGGTAATCGCCGCCTCATAGAACCCGCGCTCGCCGAATTCGATTTCCGCCGCATCCAGCAGCTTGGCCTGGGTCTTGCGGCCCCGCGCCGTCTTCGGAGTCTTGTCGATTTCGGAACTTGATACTTGATTCATGTTTCATATTCTCGCATAATGACCTCCGCGACGCAAGATCGTCTCTTCGACGGCCGCACAAAGTCAACCGGACGGTAGTGACTTTTTGGGACTGCCAGCGGGCATTGCCGCGTCGCCCATAAGTTATTCGAGGCCAAAAGTTATTTGAGGGAGGATGCGTAACGATGCCGGAGCTCCGGCTTGCGGATGGGGCCACCCTGGCCTATGGCGACGCGGGGACGGGTCGTCCGATCCTGTTTCTGCACGGCTGGGCCATGAGCGGCGCGAGTTTTGGCCCTCAGACGACCGCCCTGGCGGGCCGGTTTCGCGTTATCACGCCCGACTTTCGAGGCCATGGCGGTTCCACCATGCTCAGTCCGGACCAGGGTCTCGACACCCTTGCGGCCGACATCTCCCGGTTGATTCGCGCGCTCGACCTGAACGACGTCATCCTCTGCGGCTGGTCCATGGGCGCCATGGTCGGCTGGCACTGCCTTGGCGGCGACGTGGCCGGGCGCATCGCCGGCCTCGTGGTCATCGACATGACACCGCGCATCGTCTCCGACGCTGACTGGCCGCACGGGCTTTTGACCGGCCATGACGAGGATGCGGCCCGGCGCGTCGCGCAATCGGTTCGCGACGACTGGGCCGGCTATTGCTCGGTCTTCGTACCCCGCATCGTCGCCCGCGGTCTGGATAGGGAGCGCCAACCCCTCATCGACGCGCTGGTCCGCACCGCCGCTGGCTGCGATTCCGACTCCATGGCGAACCTTTGGCTCGCCATGGTGGCGCAGGACTTCCGCCTGTCTCTCACGGCGCTGGCCGTGCCGACGCTGATCGCCCACGGCGCGCGCAGCAAGCTCTACGGCCCGGGCACCAGCGCCTGGCTGGCGCTCACCTTACCGTTGGCCGGGGCGGTTGAATTTCGCGAGTCGGGTCATGCCCCGCATCTCGAGGAGCCGGAGCGCTTCAATACCCTGCTTGCCGATTTCGCCGCCGACCCGGCGGGCCTGATCGGCCGATTCGAACCAAAACGCTGACTACCAATCAAGGAGGAAACCATGTGTACCTCAACCCCAGTAGACGAGTATGGCCGGCCCGGAGTCCGCAGATCGGCGGCCCGTTGCCTCGTGGCCGCCCTGCTGGCGGGCGCGGCTCTGCCTTTGACGGCTGTCGCGCCAGCCCTGGCGCAGGATCAGGACGATGCGGCGGAAACGACGGACGGTGTCATGGAGCGCATCACCGTCACTGCGCGGCGCCGCGACGAATCCCTGCAGGACGTGCCCATCGCGGTCTCGGCCGTGAGCGGCGAGCGGCTGGAGCAGGTCGGCGCACCCGACATCACCTATCTGACGCAGTCGATCCCCAACACGACGCTCAAGGTCTCCCGCGGCACAAATTCGACGCTGACCGCGTTCATCCGTGGCGTCGGCCAGCAGGACCCGGTAGCCGGCTTCGAATCCGGCGTCGGCATCTATATCGACGATGTCTACCTGAACCGGCCGCAGGGTGCGGTGCTCGACATCTACGACGTGGAGCGCGTGGAGGTTCTGCGTGGGCCGCAGGGCACGCTCTATGGCCGGAACACGGTGGGCGGCGCCCTCAAATACGTTACGCGGCGTCTCGGCGACGAGCCCCGCCTCAAGCTGCGCGGCTCGGCTGGAACTTTCGGCCAGTTCGACATCATCGGCACCGCCGAAGTGCCGGTGACCGACAATTTCGCCGTCGGCGGCTCGGTCGCCTATCTCAGCCGCAAGGGCTATGGCGATAACCTGACCACGGGCGAAGAGAACTATAACAAGGACATTCTGGCCTTCCGCGGCAGCGCCGAGTTCAACAACGAGACCGTGTCGGTCCGCCTTTCCGGCGACTATCTGAAGGACAAATCCAATCCCAAGGGCGGGCATCGGGTGATCCCGGGTCTGTTGACCGGCGCGCCAGTGCTGGACGATGTGTTCGATGCCCGCGGCGGCATCACCGGCGAGAACGAGGCCGAGGCCTATGGCGCCGCGCTGCATATCTCCATCGAGCTCAACGACCGGTGGACCATCAAGAATATCGCCGCCTACCGCAAGGACGACAATATCCAGCAGATCGACTTCGATTCGCTGCCCTCGGCGGATGTCGACGTCCCGGTCATCTACGAGAACGAGCAGTGGACCGAAGAGCTGCAGCTCCTCTACGAGAGCGACGCCATCGCCGGGCTTGTCGGGTTCTACTATATCGACGCCCAGGCCTTCGACGTGTTCGACGTGGTGCTCGACGTGGTCGGCACGGCCATCGGCCTGCCGGGCCTCAACGCCAACACGCTCGGCAATGTAGACACGGCGTCCTGGTCCATCTTCGGCGATTTTACCTTCGATCTCGAGGAGATCATCGGCCTCGACGGTGTCGAGCTCGCCGTCGGCGGCCGCTATACCAGCGACAAGCGCACCTCCCGGGTCCTGCGCCGCACCTTCATCGGCGGCAATACGCCGGAGTTCGGTGGCACGTCGTCGGCGCTCCTCGCCACCACGTCGGACTTCAACGGCTCCGAGACCTTCACCGACTTCAGCCCGCGGGTCTCGCTCGCCTGGAGCCCGAACATCAACCACAATTTCTATGTGTCGTATGCCCAGGGCTTCAAGGGCGGCAGCTTCGACCCGCGCGGGCAGTCCTCGGCGGTACTGATCGATCTCGACGGTGACGGCGACGTGGATGACGACGATGTTTTCGAGTTCTTCCTGTTCGAGCCGGAGGAGGTCGATTCCTACGAGGTCGGCTGGAAATCCACCCTGGCGGAGGGCCGTGTCACCTCCAATCTCGCCGTGTTCTACGCGGACTACACCAATGTGCAGATCCCCGGCTCCCAGGGCGGCACCGATCCCATGACCGGCGCGCCGACATTTATCGGCGTCACCACCAATGCCGGCGGCGCGGAATTCTTCGGCATCGAGTGGGAAGGCACCGCGGATGTCGCCAACGACATCTTCACAGCCGGCGACAATTTCTCCTTCGCCTGGGGCGGCGGCTGGATCGACGCCGACTATACGCAGTTCGAGTCAGGCGTCCCGCCGGTCGATATCTCCGACCTGCGTGTCATCCAGAACACGCCAGAATGGTCCGGCGCCGTGACCACCACCTATCGCCGCCCGCTCGAGGTCTTCAGCCAAACCGGCTCGATCGCGCTGATCAGCTCGCTGTCCTGGAAGTCGCTGACGCATCAGTTCGAGGTGCCGAACGAGTTGATCGACCAGGAGGCCTATGCGCTGTTTGACGCGAGCCTGGTCTGGACCTCTGATGACGGGCGGTTCCAGGTCGGCATCCACGGCAAGAACCTGACCGATAAGGAGTATATCGTCGCCGGCTATAATTTCCTGGCGCAAAACGTGGACGGCAGCTTCGTCCAGCCGTTGACGCCGGCCTTGGGCGTGGAAGGCATCCAGACGGTGTTCTTCGGGCCGCCGCGCACGGTAACCGGCACGGTGCAGATCATCTTCTGATCGGGCCGGCCGGGTGACGGACACGCTCCAGGATGCCGGCAGGCCGGCCGCCTCGCTCGGCCGGCGCGGCTACGTGCTCGCCATCCTGGTGCTGGTCTACACCTTCAATTTCATCGACCGCCAGATCGTGGGCATTCTGGCGGTGCCCATCAAGGCCGATCTGGGGCTCTCGGACACCCAGCTCGGCCTGATGGGCGGCCTCGCCTTCGCGCTGTTCTACACCTCGCTCGGTATCCCCATCGCCATGCTGGCGGACCGCTGGAGCCGCACCTGGATCATGACCATCGCGCTCGCCTTGTGGAGCATCATGACGGCCGTCTCGGGGCTGGCGCAGAACTTCTGGCAGCTCTTCCTGGCGCGGCTGGGGGTCGGCGTCGGCGAGGCGGGCGGGGTGGCGCCGGCCTATTCACTGATTTCCGACTTTTTCCCGCCGCAGGAGCGGGCCCGGGCGCTCGCGGCCTACTCCTTCGGCATTCCCATCGGCAGCGCGCTCGGTATCGTCTTCGGCGGCGTTGTCGCCAGCCTGATCGACTGGCGCGTGGCCTTCTTCGTGGTGGGACTGGCGGGCGTGGTACTGGCGCCGATCTTCCGGCTCACTGTGCATGAGCCCGTGCGCGGCGGCTTCGATGCGCCGGGCGCCGCTACCCAGCCTGCCGCCTTTGCCGACGTCGTGCGCACGATCGCCGGCAAGCCGAGCTTCTGGGGGCTTTCGTTCGGGGCCGCCTGCTCGTCGATGATGGGCTACGGCCTGTTTTTCTGGCTGCCGTCGTTTTTTGTGCGCAGCTACGGCCTCAGCCTGCTCGATGCCTCGCTGTTCTACGGCGCCATGCTCCTGGTCGGCGGGGTCGCCGGCATCTGGCTCGGCGGCGCGCTCGGCGATCGGCTGGGCGCGCGCCGCAAGGCCGCCTATGCGGCCATCCCGGCCGTCGCTTTCATCGCCACGGTGCCTTTCTACGTGGCCGGTATCCTGTCGCCGTCGCTGGCCATCTCGTTCGTGGTCCTTCTGGTTCCGACGGCGCTCGGCCTGATGTGGCTCGGACCGATCCTGTCGGCTATCCAGCATCTGGTGCCGCCCAACATGCGGGCTACCGCGTCCGCCATCTTTCTCTTCATCAACAATTTGGTCGGAATCGGTGCCGGGACGGTACTGCTCGGCGCCCTATCGGATGCGCTGCAGGTTCGCTTCGGCGATGACTCGCTGCGCTACGCAATTTTAGCCGGCACCGCCTTTTACTTGGCTGCGGCGGCGCTTTTCTTACTGTCGTCGCGGCGGCTGGACCGCGATTGGGTTCGTTAGGGCCTTGACCTATTCAGATTGATTAGATGGGCGATCCCAGGGGCGGTATGTCGGACGACCATTCGTCCCGCTCGACCAGGGCCGTGGCCTGGACTTCGAGCATCGCGCCGGGAAACGCCAGGGCCACGACCTGAACCGCGGTCGTGGCCGGCTTGGCGTAGCCGTCGTAGCGCTTGGTGCGGACCGGAATGGCCTCCATGAGCTGGGCCATGTCCGTCGTATACAGCACCTCGCTCACCACATGCTCGAGATTGGCGCCGCATTTCGCCAGGGTTTCTTCCATGATGTCGTAGATGCGGTCGATCTGCGCCGCCATATCGCCCGGCGCAAACACCTCGGCCTTCTCGTCAATCGAGATGATGCCCGAAAGATGGAGAGTGCCGCCAGCGTGCACAATGGCGGAGAATCCGAACTGATCTTCGATCGGCTTGTTGTAATGCTGAACTTGACTGTCCTTGGCCATCGTCTCGGCCCTCGCTTTCTCGCCTATTTGATGAAATCCGCCGACTCATGGGATCGTGGGAAGTCCCGCACCATGGCCAGATATTTGTTGAGCGCGCGGTCGGTCGGCGTCATGACGCCGGGCGCGTATTTCAGGGTATGCAGGATCGGCCGGTCATCGGTGACGATGCTCTTCGCCAGCTGGAACAGAAGGGTGTGGGCCATGGCGACGCGCGCGTCGTCTTCCGGCGTTCCGTCGCTTTTCCTGGTTCCCAGCGAGTAGTAGACCTGCGTCCGGCCCGGCGCCTGAAGATGGAATCCCGTCAGCGCGGAGATCCACTGACCGGCAAACTCGCCGTGCAGGCGGAAGAAGCTGGTCCCGAAAATCCCGATTCGGGCGTTCAGCGGCGGGCCCTCGCCATGTTCGAGCTTAGCGGCGATATCGTATTCCATGGAATGGTCGGTCCATTCGATCTCGTCGAACAGTTTTTCATGGTCGAAGTCCATGCGATGGACGACCTTCAGATGCTGCCAGTCCGGCGTGTTCGCGCAGGTCACCCAGGGATCGATGGGCATCGACGGGACGTCGTAGTCCACCAGGAACGCGATCTCGTCCTCGGGAACGGGATAGTCGGGAATCTCCCACCACGGCTCGGCGCCGTTGAACGCCCAGACGAAGCCGAATTTCTCCACCGAGTGAAACTTGTAAAGACACGCCGTCTTCGGTGGCGGGTCGCCGATACCGGTCTTTTCGCACCATCCGTCGGTATTGAATTCCCAGTGGTGGAACGGGCATTGAATGCGGCCGTCCACGACCTTGCCGGCGCCCAGGTCCGCGCCGACATGGGGGCAATAGGCGGAAAACACCCGCGGGATCCCGTCGTCCGGCCTGTAGATGGCGATACGCCCGTCCAGGAACGGCCGGCCAATGACTTTCCCCTTGGGAACTTCCTTGGACAAGCAGACCGGAAACCAGGATTCGGTAAACAGGCCGTTCTCGCCTTCGGCCGGGATCGGCTTGCGTTTCGGGCGAACGCGCTTGCGCCCGGACGGACTCTCAATCGCTGCACTCATTGTCATCGTGGCACCTCTGTTACCTTCGGATCATCCTATTGCGACGCCATGGAGGGCGGAACGATATTCGCGCCCTCCAGGACATGCCCGACCCAGAATTCGTCGATCGGGTGGACGGTGAAATCGACTCTCACGTCGACCACGAAGGGCCGCTCCGACGCGCACGCCCGCTCGTAAACCGCCGGGATTTCCTCGAGCGTCGTCACCGATTCCCCTTCGCAGCCGAAACCGCGCGCGACCATGGCGAAGTCCACATCGCCGAGCTTCGTTCCGAAAACCGAGGGGTTGTTGGACAGCACCCCCTCGGCCAGGGGCCTATACATACCCCAATGGGAGTCGTTGAATACGAAGACGATGATCTTCAGGCCATAGCGCGCTGCGGTCTCCAGTTCCTGAACCGTGCACCCGAAGGCGCCATCCCCGGTCAGGCAAAAGACCGGGCGGTCCGGGTGGGCGCATTTGGCGCCTATGGCGGCGGGCAGCCCCATGCCGAGATGGCCCATGCCCGGGTTGAAGACCAGGTGTTCGGGCGTTTTGGGGTGAAAGAAGGTGTGCGCCCATTCCATGGTCTGGCCGCCGTCAACGGCCACAATGGCGTCGTCCGGCAGCAGCGCGGCGATCGATCGCGCAACCGCCGCCTCGTTGAGTGTCTCGGTGCCGTCGGTAAAGACCGCGTCGGCGACGCCATCGACGACGCCGCGATACGCCGTGTGCGCCGCGACGATCTCGCGTGTCCACTCGGCATCGGCGGCCAGCGCGATGTCTGCCAATGCCTCGCAGAGCCTGTCGAGGAACTCCCTGGCGTCGGCCACGATAGCGATGTCCGCCTTCATGTTGCGGCCCATCGCGCGCTCGGAGAGATCCACCTGTATGAGTTTTTGGCCCTTGGGCGAGCCGTAAAGCGGCGGTTTGTTGAGCGGCATCCAACTCGAGATCTTGCAGCCTATGGCAAGTATCAGATCGGCCTCGGCGAACACCTTGACCACGGCATCGCCGCCGAGGATTCCGCCGCTTCCGACGTGGCCCGCATAATCCATGGGAACGGCGCCGCTTCCGTTGAGCGACGTGGTGGCCGCCACGCCGGTAAGATCGAGAAGGCGTCGAAACGCGGTGGTGGCGCCGGAACGGGCGACGCCGCCGCCGGCCACGAGCACCGGCCGTTTTGCCGCGGCGAGCATCTCGACGACGCGCGCCATCTCGCTCGGCGACGGGGCCGGACGTGGCGCCGCGGTCTGGGAAATCGCGCTCGGGTCGAAGGCGCAGGCCGCGCCGCCGATATCGCAGGGCAGATCCAGATGGACCGGGCCCGGCCTGCCGCTTTTGGCGACGCGGATGGCCTGATCGAAAATCTCCGGCGCGCTGACCGTATCGCGAATCGGCACGCTCCATTTGGTGATCGGCGCATAGACGCCGCAATGGTCGACGCTTTGCAGGAGGCCCTTCGACGGGTCGACGTTATAGGACTGGTTGTTTGGCGTCAGCACCAGCATCGGAACATTGTCGGCCCAGGCTGCGGCGACCCCTGGAACCAGGTTCATGGCGCCGGGCCCGACCGTGCCGAAGCAGGCCGCCATGACGCCGGTGGTCTTGGCGACCGCATGCGCCATGTGGCCGGCCGCCTCTTCGTGGCGGGTCGTCATATAGACGAAGTCCGGATCCTGCGATGCGCCCTTCATGACATGTCCCATCTGCGCCGCCGGCACGCCGAACACATGGCGTATGCCGTGGGCCTTCATGGTCGCGACGAGAGCCTCGCTTACGTTTTTGGACATCATACGCACTCCACTGATCGACCTAAAACTCGGCCTGGAGCTTAAGCCCCCATTCCCGGGGCGGGGCGAAGTTGGCCACGGCATTGCCGAAACTGCCGAACGAGGTCAGCCCGTTCGTCATGTAGCGCTTGTCGGTCAGATTGGTGCCAAAGGCGGTCAGACTCCAGAGCCCTCCCGAATGCGTGTAGGTGAGAAAAGCGCCGAGCAGCGCAAAGCCGTCCTGAATCAGCATCGGCTCGTTGGTCAATTCGTTGGCGTAGCGGCTCCGGTAGGTGAAATCGCCGCCCAGAGTCACGGCGCCATCGTTACCGAGTGTGATCGTGTAGTCGATGGCTGCATTGGCGGTCCACTCGGGCGCGTTGACCAGAAGATCATCGAGCGAAACCGTGGCGGTCGGCGCGAGCTCCTTATAGCCGGAGTCGAGGTAGCCGACGCCGCCGCGCAGGTTGAGGCCGTCGGTGGGAGAGGCGAAGAGCTCCACTTCGAAGCCCTTGATCTCGACCTCGCCGGCATTCTCCGTCACTGCGACGATGACACCGTCAACATCGCGTACGCTCAAGAGCTGCATGTCTTTGTAATCGTTGTAAAACGCGGCCACATTGACCCCGAATCTGTGTTCCGGGAAGGCCAGCTTGGCGCCCACTTCGTAAGCCCACACCCGCTCCGGATTGAAGGAGTCGACTTCCGCCAGCGACAGCGCCCGGCCGTTGAAGCCGCCGCTCTTGAATCCGCCGGTGACGGAGGCGTAGATCATGGCATTTTCGCGCAGCGTGTATTTGAGGCCGAAGCGCGGCGACAGCCGGTCCCAATTGTCGTTTACCGACGTCTCCGGCACGGCCAGCACGCCGGAATTGAGCCTGAGAAGCGACGTGGTGAAGGTCTTTTCGTCGTATGTGTAGCGCACGCCCAGCGTCGCGTTGAGCTTGTCGGTAATGTCGAAATTCGCTTCGCCGAAAACGGCATAGCTGTTGATGTCGATGCGGTCGGAGATCAGAACGTCGAGATCGAGCCCGACATTCAGGGGATTTCCGGCGCCACCGACGCAGGGCAGGAAGACCCCGGGCGGCGGCGGACACATCACGCCCGGCGCCAGCGGGATGAGGGGAGCCGGCAGCATTTCGAGAGCGTCGAACAGGCCGCTGCCGAGAAAGACCTCGAACAGGTCGGTTCCCTCCTCGTGCAGGTAGAAGCCGCCGAAGACCCACTCGAGACGCCCGCCGAACGACGCGCCGGTGAACTGAATCTCCTGGCTGACCATCTCATGCTCGTTGTCGTTATTGGATTCGGTATAGAGAAACGGCGAATGGTCGGTGTCGCCGGCAAACTGCGAATCCTGGTCGCGATAAGCGGTGATCGATTTGACGGAGAGGTTTTCGTTGATCGTCTTGTCGATGGTGAGCGATATGCCGAACATATCGAAATCGCTGAAGTTCGGGCCGGTCGCCTGGGTCTCGAACGCGGCGGAGAGGAAGCGGCGGTCCATTTGCAGGCCGGGTTCCAGCGCCGGGGCCACGATGGCGTTCCAGAGTCCCAGCAGCGCATTCGACGGATCCTCGGGCCGGACGTCGACAAGCTCTTCCGCCAGGCTCGCCTCGCGCTTACGCGTCGCGTCGGCGGCAAGCTCGACCGTCCACGTATCCGAGGGCGTCCAGCGAAGCTGCAGCCGGCCGAACAGGCTGTTGGTGTCGCCCATGTCGTCGCCGACATTTATGCGCTCGACAAAGCCGTCCTGGTTGCGGGTCGAGCCGGCGATCCGCAGGGCCAGGCGATCCTCGACGATCGGCAGGTTGACGGCGATCTGGCCGTCGATACGGTCACGGCTGCCGACCGTCACGCGGCCCAGCGCACTCAGATCGTCATCGGGCTTTTTCGACGAAACGATGATCGCGCCGCCGATGGTGTTCTTGCCGAACAGCGTCCCCTGCGGTCCGCGCAGAACCTCGACCTGACGGAGGTCCACGAGATCCATGACAACACCGGTTCCGCGCGGGAAAAACACCCCGTCGATATAGAGGCCGACGCCGGGGTCGACGGTGAACAGGAAGTCCTGCTGGCCGATGCCGCGGATGAATATCTGGGCGTTGCTGGAGCTGCCTGTCGAGCCGGTCCCGCGGTCGAACACCATATTGGGAACCAAATCCGATATTCCGGACAGGTCGCGGACGTTGCGGCGGTCGAGCTCAACCTCGGAGACCGCGGTAACCGCGATCGGCGTCTCGAGCAGTCGCTCCTCCCGCTTGCGGGCTTCGACGATAATCTGTTCCAGGGTCCACTGTTCTTCGCTGGCCCAGACGGGCCCGCCTGCGAGCAGCGGAAGGGCAATCGCTGCCGCCGACACTCCGCCGGCAACGCCCGCGCATGCGGGTTTGCCGAGATCCGTCGATTTGCAATCTTCCATAATCTGCCTCCCCGGCGCGTCGTTGCGCTCTGTTTTTTGTCGGCATCGCGGCCGAACGTCGGCGCAAAACGACGTTGGGGGCCAACCGCCCCCAACTGGTCCATACTCTATTCGGGGGGGCTCGGGGCGTATTGGACGGAATTCAGATGGGTTGGAGGATCTGCTTGAAGGTCCCCGGCGTGAAGCCGTAACTGCGCTTGAAGTGCCGGTTGAGATGGCTCTGATCGGAGAAGCCCGTGCACAGCGCGACATCGCACAGCGGGGAATCCGTTCCCTGGATCATGCTGCGCGCCCGTTCAACGCGCATGGCAATCTGGTACTGGTGCGGGGGCAGGCCCGTACCCTCTTTGAACAGCGATATGAAGTATCGAACGTTGAGCCCGACCTCGTCGGCGATCTCGCTCACATTGACCGCCTCGTCGACACGGTCGGCCATAACCTCCCGGGCGTGAACGACCGCCGGATGCCACAGCGCCTTTTCGGCCCGGACCGTGGCAAAGCTGTGACGGCAGGACATGATCGTGCGCAGCAATTGGGTCAACAGGTCGCGATGCTCGTGATCCGACTCGGCATACAGAAACGACTCGAGAAACGGGTTGAACGCCATGCCAAGGCTTCGGAATCTGAGAATGCGCAGGGGCTCCGAAGCGAGGGCCGCTCCGTGGCGGGCCTTCTCGCCAATCAGGGACCAGTAGAGCCAGCCGGGGATGTGGAGAATCGTGAAGGTGACCCGGCCCGGTGGTATCGCCGCCGTGCTGTGAAGCTCGTTGGGCGCGATGACGCAAAGGTCGCCCGATCGAATCTGGTAGCTTGCGCCGCGGCAGGTGAGCCGAATACGCCCGCTATGCAGCCAAACCAACTCGGCGCAGTCGTGAAGATGGGGAGGGTAGTTATGGGTGTGATCGCGCGCCCAGACGACATTCAGATCAAGGGACGACCGCGAATGCCAGACGCGAAGCCGGTTGTCGCCCGCAGGCGGCAGCCAGCCGTCCAGCCTCTTGTCATAACTCAATCCCTCGATCTGGACCATTCGGACTAGACCTCCCGCCAGCAAGTATACGGTCGGTGGGGCCGGCGTCCAAATTCCGCGAGTTTCGCGCCACGTGCCGTCATAGGGCGCCTCGCTCATGAAGCCACCGATACATCTCTTCCAGGCAGCGTTCCCAGGGTACTTCCCGATAGCCGAGTTCGCGCCGCGCCTTATCGGTGCCACAACTCAGCTTTTGCGAAACAAGAGCGGCGAATTCGGCGGTCAGCTCCGGTTCCTTGCCGGTCAGGTATGAAAACCAGCCGCTCAGCCGCGCGATCATGCCCAGCAGCGCCGCATTGATCACCTTGGCCTCGACCGGGATGCTCATGAGTTGACCGGCCTTGTGGATCAAGGTCGGAATCGGCACCCGGTCTCCGGTCAGGATATAGTTCTCTCCCGCGCGGCCGCGCTCGAAGGCGGCGATATGCGCCCTGGCGACCTCGTCAACATGGTTAACCACCGTCACGCCGGGAGGCATCGCCTTCAGCGATCCGGCCTTCAGCTGATGCAGGAGGACAGCCCAGCCGCCCGTGAATCCTGGTCCCATGATGGCGCAGGGGTTGAGGATCACGGCATCCAGACCGCGCGCGATTCCCTTCCGCACCTCGGTTTCCGCCAGCCATTTCGAGCGTTCGTAACAAACGAAAGACCGGTCGGCCGCGGTCGGCGTGGTCTCCGAGATCGGTCCGTCATGCCGGCCGAAGGCGGAGATGGTGGAGGTGTGGATGAAGCGCCCGACCCCGGCCTCGAGGGCGGC
>JAKSBY010000101.1 GCA_022360855.1 Sphingomonadales bacterium
CCGATCAGGCAATTGAATTTCGTGCCGCCGGCTTCGATGCCGGCCACGAGCGGTTCGGACTCACGCATCCTATGTCCCGGTTTCGTCCCCGTTTGCCGCTTCCAGCCAGAGGCTATCATAGGGCTCGAGGCACAGGGAGTCGTCAGGACAAGAGGTCGTGCCGCTGATCCAGTCGTAGACCTGCCGGCTAACGCCGAGCTGATCCAGGCAGGCGCGGGCGACCGTTTGCGGTTGTGCGCTGAAATTGGCGAGCACCAGGACAGCGCCGCGGGCGCCGCGCCTGAGGTAGCCGAAAACGTGATCGTTGCCGGTCTCCACCACCCGCGTGCTCGCCTGCGCATGCAAGGCAAATGCGGACTTGCGCGCCTTCACAAGGCGCTGAACGCCGGCAAAGAGCCGGCCCTGAGCGGTGGTGGGACCGTGTCGCGCCTCCGCCGCGTCCCAATCCATGAACGGCCGGTGCAGCCACCGGCCATCGCCCGCCTCGGCGGAGCGACCGCGGTAGGTCTCGTCATTCGGCGCGCCGATCTCGTCACCCATATAGATCAGCGGGATGCCGCCGAAACCGAAGATCATCGCATAAAGCAGCAGAATGCGGCGCGTCGCGAAGTCGATCTCCGCCTTGTCGCCCAATCTCACCGCCTCGGAAAATCCGGTCAAGGCGGCCAGGGTGCCGTTGGTCCCATGAACATCGTGCTCGGGCGCGACCTGAAAGCTGCGTCCGGCGGCAAACGAGCTGTCGAGCTTGCCGGCGTAGAAGTCGCTGAGCTCCTTAAGCAGGTCGTGTCCGCCCGCCTTTTCCGTCGGCTCCGTTCCTTCTAGCGCCGACCAGCCGATATCGTCGTGGCAGCGGATATAGCTGATCCAGGCGGTGCCGGCGGGGATCGGCGGAATAGTGCGCAAGATCTCGCCCATCAGCGTGACGTCGCCTTTTGCGAGGCTCGCCCATAACGCGACCATCAGCACATTGTGGTAGCCCAGATGGCACTCCAGATCGGCCGATTCGCCGAGGCCGAGATACTTGGCGAGGTGCTGTGGCGTGACCATGGCCTCGGCCTTGAGCAGCACCGCCGGCGCGGCGATCTTGAGGATCGCTCGAAAGACCTGAAGCAGGCTGTGCACCTCCGGCTGATTGGTGCAGTCCGTGCCGAGCCGCTTCCACATATAGATGACGGCGTCGAGCCGGAACACCTCGACGCCGAGATTGGCGAGGTCAAGCATGATCGACAGCATCTCGACCAGGACCGCGGGGTTCGAATAATTCAGATCCCATTGATAGCCGTAGAAGGTCGTCCAGACCCAGGCTTCCATCTCGGACGAATAGGTGAAGTTGCCGGGCGCCGATTGCGGGAAGAGCTCGGCGACCGTCGCCTCGAACCGGTCCGGCAAGCTGCGGTCCGGAAACAGGTGGTAGTAGTCCTGATACCGGCTCTCGCCCGCTTTTGCCTTGATGGCCCAGTCATGGGTGTCGGCCGTGTGGTTGCACACGAGATCGAGGCACAGGCTGATACCGTTGCGCCTGAGCTCCCCGGCGAGCCAGCGCAGGTCCTCCATAGCGCCAAATTGAGGATTGATCCGGCGGTAGTCGGCGATGGCATAACCGCCGTCATTCTCGCCCTCGCGCGGTGCCAGGACCGGCAGGAGATGCAGATAGGTGACCCCGAGTTCTTTCAGATAGGGGATCTTTTCGACGACCTTGCCGAGGTCGCCGGCGAAGCGGTCAACATAGCAGGTATAGCCGATCATGTCCGAGCGCTGAAACCAGTCCGCTTCCTCGAGGCGCTGGCGGTCGAGGACGCGGAGATCGTGATGGCGTTCGGCGGCGGCGCTCGCGGCGACGTCGACGACCCGCTGAAGCCAGTGATCGAAGTCCTCCCGCTCGCCGTAGAGGCGCCGCATCGGGGCTTCGAGCTGGCTCCGGAAGTGCTCCAGCCGGCCCTCGAAGACTTGCCGGTATTCCGCCGGCGTGTCGGCGAACAGCGCATCAAAGGAGGCGAATGAGGTGAGCGGTGCCAAGCGAGTCCTCACAGTATCTATACCCGGCCGCAAAAGGGGCCCGGCGGCCTGGGCCGCCGGGCATGCTGGCTAGATGGCCTCGGTTTCAAACCTCTAGAACGAGAATCTGAGCGAGACCGATGTCGTCCGGCCGTTGATCGTTCTGGCGCGGATGAGCCCGTTTGCGGGGATCGCGCCTTCCTCGGACTCGGTGAAGCCAAACGTATCGAACAGATTGTTGACATTGACCGACAGCACCAGTTCATCGGTGATGTTGTAGAGCGCAAACAGGTTGACCTGCGCGAATCCCGGCAGCTTCAGCATATTGCTGTCTTGCGCGAATGAGCTGGTTGTGCCGACTACATTGGCACCGAGGGTGAAGCCCCAGTCGTCATTGGTGTATGACGGCGTCACCTGGTAGGTGAGGCTCGCCTGACGCCGTGGCGTATTGCCTTCATTGGCGGGCGAAATCGCATCGGCGGAGATCTCCGCGTCGGTCCAGGTGAAGCTGAAGTTCAGGTCCAACGGGCCCGTCCCATAGTAGCCTTCGACCTCGACGCCGTAGGCCTGGTAGTCGCGGTCGAAGAAGAGCTGCGTGGTCGCTTCGAAGTTGGTCTCTTCCGCCTCGGCGTAGAAACCGGTCACGAACAGATCGAGGCCAAAACTACTCTTGTATTTGACGCCGGTTTCGACCTGCAGGACCTTGTCGATGGCGGCGTCCTCGCTGGCCAGGGAGCCGTCGGGCAGGATTGACGGGCCAAACAGCAAACGCTCCGCATTGGCGCTGGCACCGCGGCTGACCCGCGCGAAGACCGCGAGGTCGTCATTGACCAGAAAGTTCGAGCCGACCGACCAGGAGACGTAGTCGTAGGTGTAGTTGACCGGCATCTGATTGGCATTGTCGATGAAGGAGACGCTGAGCTCTGGGACCGATAGCATGCCATCGTTGTTGACGTCGAAGGCCGAATTGACGGTGCCGGCGAAGTTGCCGGAAGCATCGCCATAGGTCAGGCGGATGCTGCCGTCGATGTTGAATCGGTCGAACTCCAAGAAGATTGACGCGTAGGGCGCATCCGTATTGTAGCTGGCGTCGTAGCTGCGATGGCAGCAGCCGCCGAACGGGTCGCCGTAGTCAAACAGGCCATTGTCGGTGAGAACCAAGCCGTCGCCGTCGACAACATCGAGCAGCGCCCCGTCCTTGCCGTTGACCTCAAATACATAGGAATTCCACACCCAATCCATATCGATGGCTTGGATGGATTTGTAGTAGCCGAGGGTGATCGTTGCTTCCCCGCCATTGCCGACCTCAAAGGTGCGGCGCAGTTGCAAATCGTTGGCGAAGAGGCCGAAATCGTTCACATCGACGTCGAACAGCGCCACTGTCATCGCCAGCCCGCTGGGATTGGACCCTGGAAAGGCGCCACCGGCGCTGGGGCCGTTGGCGAATACGAGGCTAGCGCCCACCGGATTGGCGCCGGCAGCGGTGGCCGCTGGTCCGTTTGCCACGATCCCGGCGATTTCGTCGGCGGTCCCCACCGAAGCCGGGAACGGCGAGACGAATCCGCCCTTATTGTCCGCATAGCGGGCTTTGTTGGTCACCGTCCAGTCATCGGCGAAATCGAACGAGAATTCCAATCCGATCGCCGTCGTGATCGCGCGAATGCCGTCGGAAACGTCCTGCGTCCGCAAATTGCCGTCGCCGCCGATACCGAAATTGGTCAGCAGGAAGGGCGTGTGGGGCGTGTCCTTGGCCGGGTCGAATCCGGGCAGAGCGTCAAAATTCGGATTGTCGTCGGTGCCGGTCACCATGACGGGCACCGGCAGGTAGGTGATCGCGCGGTCGTTCAGATGCTTGAAGTAAAGCCGGGCATAGCCATTGTCGAAGTTCCTGGTGAGGTTGGCCTTCACCTGGCCGCCATTGTCGCCGTTGTATCCCGCGTCCCGCGGGCCTTCGCCGATGCGGTAGAAGCCGCCGACGTGGAAGTTCCATTCATCCGCGAACGGACCGCCATATTCGAAGTCGACCCGGGTCGTGTCGAAATCGACGCCTCGGGTGATCCCGACAGTGCCGCCGGCGTCATCGCCGGTACGGCTGATGAGGTTGATCACGCCGCCCGGTGAATTTTGCGCGAAGGTGGAGGCCGAGCCGCCGCGGATCGCCTCGACCCTCTGAACCGAATAGTCGGCGCGCAAAAAGTTGTCGGCGTTGCCGAAGGCGATATCGCCGAACTGCAAGACCGGCAGGCCGTCTTCCTGCAATTGCAGGAATTTCGCACCGCCGGTCGAGACCGGGAGACCGCGCACCTGGATGTTGGCATTGCCGCCGCCGCCCGAGGATTCCGAACGAATTCCGGGGATCTGCCGGAAGATCTCCGCGGTCGAGCGCGGTGCGAACTTCTCGATCTGGTCGGTAGAGAGCGAACTCGTAGAAACGCTGGTTTCCAGCTTGGTGCCGCCGACGGCGGCAACAGCCGTTACGACGACCTCTTCCAGGAAGCTGCTGATGACCGGCTCGCCGTCTGCATCGTCGTCCTGCGCAAAGGCCGTCGCCGGCGTCAGCGCCATGATGGGAAGAAGAGCGGAGCCGGCCGCCGAACAAAGGAGCTTGGAAAATCGAGATCTGTGCATCTTACCTCCCCAACTGATCTCCGGTGCGGCGGCCCGTCTGATGATCGCGGGATTGTCGCCGACACAATAGGTTCCCGGCGCGGGAACGCGATGGAGAGGACGTTAAATGATAATGCAACCGGTTGCAACAACCGATTGCATTAGTTTCACCAAAAAATTTGCCGAATGTTGCGTCGCTGCATCAGTGGGCGAGTTAAGCGGCTTCCAGGACGTCGCGGGCGGGGCCGATATTGCGCCGGGCCAGCTCGGTGATGCCGGCCCAATCCTTGTCCGCGATCATTTTGGCCGGTGCGACCCACGAGCCGCCGACCGCCAGAACATTGGCCAGATTGAGAAAGTCGAGGTAGTTCTCGCCGCTGGTGCCGCCGTTGCAGCAGAAGCGGACTTGCGGGAAGGGACCACCGATGGTCTTGATCGCGCCGACGCCGCCGAGCGACGTGACCGGGAAGAATTTGACGATGTCGAAACCGGCGTCGAGCGCATACATGATCTCAGACGACGTGGCGACGCCGGGCAGGAACGGGATCGGCGCGGTGCTCGCGGCGGCGAGAAGGCCGGCGGTGGTGCCGGGAGAGATTCCGAACTGCGCGCCGGCGTCGATCACCTGCTGAAGGTGCGCGGGCGTCAGCACCGTGCCGGCGCCGATCAGGGCGTCGGGAACATTAGCCGCGATCGCGCTGATGCAGTCGAGCGCGCAGTCGGTCCTCAAGGTCACTTCGAGCCCGGTAATGCCGCCGGCGACCATCGCTTCGGCGAGGGGAACGGCGTCTTCGGGCCGTTCGATGGTCAACACGGCGACGATGGGGGACGCTGTGAGAAGGTCGAGTACCGTTAACTGGCTCATGGCTTAAGCTCCGGAATAATGGTGACGAAGGGCGACGGCGGCGCCGATCAGACCGGGATTTTGGGCCGTGATCACCCGTGCGGGTATCGCCTTGAGATAGGACGCGAACCGGCCCTTGTCTTCGAGCCGCTCGCGGAACGGGCCGGTCTTCAGGAAGTCCACGAAGCGCGGCACGATGCCGCCGCCGATATAGATGCCGCCCCGGGCGCCGAGCGTGAGCGCCAGATCGCCGGCGAAGCTGCCGAGGATGGCGCAGAACCGTGTGAGGCACCTGCGCGCCAGGACGTCGTCGCCCATGGTTGCGGCGGAAACGATCTCCGCCGGCGCCAGGTTGCGCGCCGCCTCGCCGTTTATCTTGGCCAGAGCCTCATAGAGATTGGCAAGACCGCTGCCGCAAAGGATGCGTTCGTAGGAAACCCGTCCGAAACGCTGCCCGAGTAGCCGGGCGATCTCCACCTCCTCTTCGTCGAGTGGCGCAAAGCTCACATGGCCGCCTTCGGACATCAGCGGTTGCATGTGCCCGGCCGAGACGATCAGGCCGCCGACGCCAAGCCCGGTGCCGGGGCCGAGCACGGCGACGGTGCGGCCGCGCCCGAGGTCGTCCGGGTCGCCGCCGCCGGCCCAGATCGAATCGCCCGCCTCCAAGACGCTCGTCGCCAGCGATTTTGCGGTGAAGTCGTTGACCACGGCGAGTTCCCGGAATCCGAGGTGGTCCCGGGTCTCGCGGATCGAGAAGTCCCAATTCTGATTGGTCAGTCTGACCTGGTCGGCGACCACCGGGCTGGCAACCGCCACCGCGGCGCTCTGCGGCCGGGAGTCGGTGTCCAGCTTATCGAGATAGGTGACGACCGCGTCGGCGAGATTGCTGAACGCCGCGCTTGGCAGCGTCTCCACCGATTCGGGGATCGGCCTGCCGGCGACGCCGTTATCGACCAGCGCGAAACGGGCGTTGGTGCCGCCGATGTCGCCGATCAGGTCCATCGCCGGGCCCATCCTACTCCGGCCGCACCGGCAAAAAGGCCGACGCGCCCAGCTCCGCCGTCGACGTATGCCGGCGCATCAGCGCGAACAACTCGCGGCCCATGCCGTATTCGTTGCCGCCGAGATCGGCCTCGGCCGGCCGGCGCGCGGCGAGCTCGCCGTCGGGAACCTGGAGTTCCAGCGTGCCCGCCTCGCCGTCGAGCGCGATCACGTCGCCGTCGACGATTTTTGCCAGCGCACCGCCCTCGGCGGTCTCGGGCACGACGTGGATGGCGGCAGGCACCTTGCCCGAGGCGCCGGACATGCGCCCATCGGTCACCAGCGCGACCTTGAAGCCCTTGTCCTGGAGCACGCCGAGGATCGGCGTCAGCCGATGCAGCTCGGGCATGCCGTTGGCGCGCGGGCCCTGGAATCGGATCACCGCCACCACGTCCCGCTCGAGATCGCCGGCCTTGAAGGCGGCTTCGAGATCCCACTGGTTCTCGAACACGCGGGCCGGGGCGGTGACCTTGCGGTGCTCGGGCTTGACCGCTGAGGTCTTGATGATCGAGCGGCCGATATTGCCGGTCAGCACCTTGAGCCCGCCATCCGCCTGGAACGGGTCGGCGACCGGGCGCAAAATGTCGGGGTCGAGCGATTTCTCCGGCGCGTCCTGCCAGCCGAGCTCGTCATTCGCCAGCACCGGTTCCTGGGCGTAGGCCGCGAGCCCGGTGCCGTTGACGGTGCTGATATCTTCGTGCAGCAGCCCGGCATCGAGAAGCTCGCGGATCAGGAAACCCATGCCGCCGGCTGCGTGGAAGTGGTTCACATCCGCCAGCCCGTTGGGGTAGATGCGGGCCAGAAGCGGCACGACCGCCGATAGTTCCGAGAAATCGTCCCAGTCGATGGCGATGCCGGCGGCCTGGGCGATGGCGATCAGATGGATCGTATGATTGGTCGAGCCGCCGGTAGCGAGCAAGCCGACGATGCCGTTGACCACCGCTTTTTCGTCCACCGCTTCGGCCAGCGGCCGATAGTCGTTGCCGCCGTCGACGATGGTCGCCGCGCGCACCGCCGCCGCGGCTGTGAGCGCGTCGCGCAAAGGCGTGCCGGGATTGACGAAGGCGGCGCCCGGCAGGTGCAGGCCCATCACCTCCATCAGCATCTGGTTGGAGTTGGCCGTGCCGTAAAAGGTGCAGGTGCCCGGCGAGTGGTAGGACTCGGCTTCCGCGTCCAGTAGTTCTTCGCGGCCGACCTTGCCTTGGGCGTAGAGCCCACGCACCTTGGCCTTTTCGCTGTTTGGCAGGCCCGACGGCATGGGCCCGCCCGGCACGAAGATCACCGGCAGATGGCCGAACGACAGCGCCCCGATCAGAAGGCCGGGCACGATCTTGTCGCAGATGCCGAGGCAGAGCGCCGCGTCGAACATGTTGTGCGACAGCGCCACGGCGGTCCCCAGCGCGATGGTGTCGCGGGAGAAGAGCGACAGCTCCATGCCCTCCTGACCCTGGGTCACGCCATCGCACATGGCCGGCACGCCGCCGGCGACCTGCGCCGTGGCGCCGGCCTTGCGCGCCGCCTCTTTGATGACGGCGGGAAAGGTCTCGAAGGGCTGATGCGCCGACAGCATGTCGTTATAGGAGGTGACGATGCCGATATTCGCGCGCCGGCCCTGGCGCAGCAGCAGCTTGTCCTGCGCCGGTGCTGCGGCAAAGCCGTGCGCCAGGTTGCCGCAGGAAAGGTCGCCCCGGTGCGGACCTTGCCGGCGCGCCTCGGCCATGCGTTGCAGATAGCCGGTCCGGCTCTCCCGGCTCTTGGCCCGGATGCGCTCGGTCACCTCAAGAACTGTCTCGTGCATCACATCACCTCATACGGACCTTAGGGCGCCCAGTGCACGTCCACGGGCGTCTCGGTCTGATTCAGTATAGCCCGGATCGGCATGTCAAAGACATCGCTACCGGCGAGCGCTTGTTCGAAAACCGCGCGTTTTTCCGCGCCCGAGATCATCACGACGATGCGG
>JAKSBY010000358.1 GCA_022360855.1 Sphingomonadales bacterium
ATTGACGAGATCGCCCAAAGCGCGGCATTGGAGCCCTTCGCGCGGGCGCTCGATGCCGGCCGGAAACAGGTGGGGAAACCATGACGATCCGAACCGTTGAAACCACGCCCTTCGAGGGCCAGAAGCCCGGCACCTCGGGCCTGCGCAAAAAGGTCACGGTCTTTCAACAGCCGCACTATCTGGAGAATTTCGCCCAAGCCGTTTTCAATGCCTTGGAAGGGCTTGCCGACGCGACCCTGGTCATCGGCGGCGACGGCCGGTTCCACAATGCGGAAGCGATCCAGACGATCCTGAAGATGGCGGCGGCCAACGGTGTCGGCAAGGCGGTCGTCGGGCAGAGCGGCCTGCTCTCCACGCCCGCCGCCTCCTGCATCATCAGGAAGCGCGGCGCCTTCGGCGGGCTCATCCTCTCGGCGAGCCATAATCCCGGCGGGCCGAAGGGCGATTTCGGCATCAAATACAATATCGGCAATGGCGGCCCGGCGCCGGAAGCCGTGACCGACGCGATCTACGCCGAGACCGGGCGGCTGACGAGCTACCGGATCGCCGAGGCGCCCGACATCGACCTGGACAGCATGGGCGAAGCGCAGCTCGGCGGCATGGCGGTGGAGGTCATCGATCCGGTCGCCGACTATCAGGCGCTGATGGCGGAGCTGTTCGACTTCGAAGCGCTCCGCGCGCTCTTTGCCGGCGGTTTCCGGCTGCGCTTCGACGCCATGCACGCGATCACCGGCCCCTACGCCAGGGCCATCCTCGAAGGCGCGCTGGGCGCGCCCGAAGGCACGGTCGTCAACGGCGAGCCGCTGCCCGATTTCGGGGGCCAGCACCCGGACCCGAACCCGGTGCACGCCAAGGCGCTGTTCGACGAGATGTTCTCAGCCAATGCGCCGGACATGGGCGCCGCCTCGGACGGCGACGGCGACCGCAACATCGTGCTCGGGCGCGGAATTTACGTGGCGCCGTCGGACAGCCTGGCGGTGATCGCCGCCAACGCCCATCTGGTGCCGGGCTATGCCGGGGGCCTCGCCGGCATCGCGCGGTCCATGCCGACGAGCCGCGCCGCCGACCGCGTCGCCGAAGGGCTCGGCCTCTCCTGCCACGAGACGCCCACGGGCTGGAAATTCTTCGGCAATCTGCTGGATGCCGGCAAGGCCACCCTCTGCGGCGAGGAAAGCGCCGGCACGGGCTCAAACCATGTGCGCGAGAAGGACGGGCTCTGGGCCGTCCTCATGTGGCTCAACATCGTGGCTGCGCGCGGCGAACCGATCGCCGATATCGTGCGCGGGCACTGGCAGGAGCACGGCCGCAACTATTATTCGCGGCACGACTATGAGGGCCTGGAAGTCGCCGCTGCCGAGGCCCTGATGAACGACCTGCGCGCGCGCCTCGACTCGCTGGCCGGCGCCAATTTTGGCGGCCTCTCGGTCGCGCTGGCCGACGATTTCGCCTATGAGGACCCGGTCGACGGCTCGGTCAGCAAAGGCCAGGGCGTCCGCATCTGTTTCGCGGATGGCTCGCGGATCATCCTCCGCATGTCCGGCACTGGCACCGAAGGCGCGACGCTGCGCCTCTATCTCGAACGCTTCGAGCCCGACCCGGCCAAACAGACCCAGGACACCCAGGCCGCCCTCACCCCCCTGATCGCCATCGCCGACGACCTCGCCGGGCTCAAGCAACGCACCGGCCGCCAAGGCCCGAGTGTGGTCAGTTAGATGCCGGCGTCGCGACCAGGAACCAAGTAGTTAGACCGAATAAGTAAGAGCCAATGATCATACCGGTCGCGGCGGCACCACGCGTTCTCCGAATGAGGGCCATCGGCAGAAGAATGAGCACTACGATGGCAAAGCCTAATTGGGCAAAGGGAAGCAAGAAGGCGTAAATATCCCTCGCCGATTCTGCGATCCACTGCTCACCCATCTATTGGCTCCCCGTCTGGAGCTAAGTTTCTGATCTATAGTATATTTATCGAGCCATATCGAACAGTTGCGGATTACGGTGACAGTTAGATTACGGTGACATGATTACGGTGACAGTTTACTAGGGTCCGGACTCATTAGGTCCACCATATGACGATAGCGGCGATTGTTATTGCGGCGAGGAAGTTTGTGATTTTGCGGTCGAAGCGTGTGGCGATGCGGCGCCAGTCCTTGAGGCGGCAGAACATGCGCTCGATGACG
>JAKSBY010000661.1 GCA_022360855.1 Sphingomonadales bacterium
CGCCATGACCCGGGTCAGCGTCACCACCAAAGACCGCCCGGGCCTGTTCGCCGATATCGCCGGTGCCTTGTCGGTGTGCGGCGCCAACATCGCCGACGCCAAGATCTTCACCACCAAGGACGGCATGGCGCTCGACAGCTTTGCCGTGCAGGACTTCGAACGGCAGGCCTTCGACGACGCCCGGGAGCTGGCGAAGCTGGCCGGCGTGATTGAAAAAACCCTCGCCGGCGAGCTGAAGCCGGCGGAACGCCTTGCCAGGCGCGGCCGCATCCGCGAGCGTGCGCATATCTTCAAGGTGGCGCCCCGGGTGTTGATCGACAACAAAGCGAGCAACCGCTTCACGGTGATCGAGATCAACGCCCGCGACCGCATCGGCCTGTTGTTCGATCTCGCGCGCGCCCTCGTGGAGTTGGAGGTCTCGATCTCCTCGGCGCATGTCGCAACTTACGGGGAGCGCGCCGTGGACGTCTTCTACATCACCGACCTGAAGGGCGAGAAGATCGCGAATGAGCGCCGCCTGGCGCGCATCGAAGCGCGGCTGGTTTCCGCCGCCGCCGGCCCGGGCGAGGCGAAGCGCCGGAGACCGCCGGCGCGAGGCCGCCGGGGTACGGCCGCAAAATCGACCGAATCCAAGACCATCCAGGCCGCCGAATAGGTGGCGGTCGTTTAGAGTAAGATGAGATAAGGTTGACCTACCATCATCCTGTCACCCGACGGCTTGACCGGCGGGTCCATTTAGGAACCGCCTCGGCTGTGACACCATGGATTCGCCGATCAAGTCGGCGAATGACAGGATGGATTTCGGTCAACGCCGTCATACGATGATCTAGGCCCCCGTCATCCTATGTCCCTGCTGCGCTCGAGCCTGACTTTTTCCAGCCTGACCCTGGTCAGCCGGGTCTTCGGCTTTGTCCGCGATATCCTGATGGCGCGCTATCTCGGCGCCGGCCTCGTCGCGGATTGCTTCTTCATCGCCTTCAAGCTGCCGAACTTCTTTCGCCGACTGTTTGCCGAAGGCGCGTTCAATGCCGCCTTTGTACCGATGTTCGCTGGCGAGCTCGGTGAGGGCGGCGCGTCCGGCCGCGCGCGGGCCAAACGTTTCGCCGAGGCAGCCTTGGCGATTCTGCTGCCGACGCTGCTGATTTTCACCGCGCTGGTGGAGATCTTCATGGGCCCGTTCGTGTGGCTGCTGACCGGCGGCTTTGCCGACGAGGACCCGGGCAAGTTTCCCCTCGCGGTCGAGCTGACCCGGCTCACCTTCCCTTACCTGCTCCTGATCTCGCTGGTCTCGCTGCTTTCGGGCACGTTGAACGCGCTGAAGCGATTCGCCGCCGCCGCCGCCGCGCCGATCCTGCTCAACCTCGCGCTCATCACCTCGCTGCTCGCCTTTCACGAGACCGAGCTCATCGCCGGGCGCAGCCTGGCGGCCGCGGTCTCGGTCGGCGGCGTGGTGCAGCTTTGCCTGCTTCTCGTGGCCTGCAAGCGGGCGGGGTTTGCGCTCCGCCTGCCGCGGCCGCGCGTGAGCCCGGAAATCCGGCAGTTGCTGGCATTGTTTTTCCCCGCGGCGCTCGGCGCCGGCGTGGTGCAGCTCAATCTCTTGATCGACATGGTGCTTGCCGCCCGCTTTCTGCCCGAGGGCTCGATCTCTTTCCTGTTCTACGCGGACCGCCTCAACCAGCTTCCCATTGGGCTCGTCGGCGTGGCCATCGGTACCGTGCTGCTGCCGCTTATGGCCCGGCACCTCGCCGCCGGCGAAGCGGATGCGGCGGTCGCACAACAGAACCGCGCCATGGAGCTGGCGCTCTTGTTGACCCTACCGGCGGCGGCCGCGCTGATGGTGGTGCCCGGCCCCCTGATCAACGCCATCTTCGAGCATGGCGGCGCCTTCACGCCCGAGGATGCCGCGGCCACCTCCGCCGCGCTTGCCGCCTATGCGGTCGGCCTGCCCGCCTATATTCTGGTCAAGGTGCTGACGCCCGGCTATCACGGCCGCAAGGATACCAGGACGCCGCTTAAGTTCGCGGTGATCGCGCTCGTCACCAACACCGCGCTCAACCTGATCCTGATGATCCCCTTGCAGCATGTCGGCTTTGCGCTCGCCACGGCGCTCTCGTCCTGGCTCTCGGTCGCGCTGCTCTGGGGCGTGCTTGTCCGGCGCAGGCATTTCAGGGCCGATACCCGGCTCAAATCCCGCATCCTCCGGTCCTGCCTTGCCAGCGCGGTCATGGCCGGCGCCGTGTACGGCTTGGCGCGGCTCCTGGCCGGTTGGCTGGCTGGCGGCGGCGTTGAGGAAATCGCCGCGGTCGCGGCCATCGTCATCGCCGGCATGGTGGTCTTCTTTGCGGCGGCGCGGATGACCGGTGCGCTGCGGTCAGGCGAAGTCGCGGGCGCGCTCCGCCGACCTTGACCACATCGGACGGGAACGCCATAAAGCGCGCTCTTTTGTCGACATGCGTCGGCGCGGCACCTGCCCGCTCCCCCACCCGACCACGCAATGATACTTCCGTGCGGTGGTCGGGTGGGGGAGCGGGTCGGCGATGCCAACAAAAAAGGAACCTGCGAGGAGTTTCCCATGACCGCGATCACGCCCCGGGTGTTTTCCGGCGCCCAGCCCACGGGCAATATGCATCTGGGCAATTACCTCGGCGCCTTGCGCAACTGGGCGCGGCTGCAGGAGAGCTACGACTGCATCTACTGCGTGGTCGACATGCACGCGATTACCGTGGCGCAGGACCCGGCGGTCCTGATGCAGCAGACCCGCGAGGCCGCGGCCGCCTATATCGCCGCCGGGGTCGATCCGGAGAAGAGCCTGCTGTTTGTCCAGAGCCACGTGCCGGCGCATGCGGAGCTCGCCTGGATCTTCAACTGCGTGGCGCGCATCGGCTGGCTCAACCGCATGACGCAGTTCAAGGACAAGGCCGGCAAGAACCGCGAGAAGGCGTCGGTCGGCCTCTACGTCTACCCCACGCTGATGGCCGCCGACATCCTCGCCTATCGGGCGACCCACGTGCCCGTGGGCCAGGACCAGAAGCAGCATCTCGAGCTCACCCGCGACATCGCCCAGAAGTTCAATACCGATTTCGGCCGCGACTACTTCCCCATCGTCGAGCCGATCATCCAGGGCCCCGGCGCCCGGATCATGAGCCTGCGCGACGGCACCTCGAAAATGAGCAAGTCGGACCCGTCCGACTATTCTCGCATCAACCTCACCGACGATGCGGAAGCCATCCGGCTCAAGATCAAAAAGGCGCGCACCGATTCCGAGCCGCTGCCGGAGACCATGGCGGCGCTGGAGGGCCGTCCCGAGGCGGCCAATCTGGTCGGCATTTATGCGGCTCTGGCGGATAAGGGGGGCGACGACATTCTCGCCGAGTATTCCGGCCAGGGCTTCGCGGCGTTCAAGACCGCGCTCGCCGATCTGGCGGTGGATAAGCTGACGCCGGTGACCGAGACCATGTCGCGGCTGATGGCCGATCCCAGCTATCTCGACAGCGTGCTCGCCCGGGGCGCCGAGGCGGCTCGCGCCATTGCCGCGCCGGTACTCGACGACGTGCACGAGATCGTCGGCTTCCTGAAGCGCTAGGACGCCGACACCCTGCTCCGTTCGCGCTGAGCTTGTCGAAGCGCAGGCAACAGTGCGGCCGTTCATCCTTCGACAAGCTCAGGACGAACGGACTTTTCTACGA
This sequence comes from Sphingomonadales bacterium, assembly GCA_022360855.1. GTDB lineage: Bacteria > Pseudomonadota > Alphaproteobacteria > Sphingomonadales > JAKSBY01 > JAKSBY01. The sequence continues at coordinate 3,687 of JAKSBY010000661.1, forward strand.
GCCGGACTTCGATGTACGGTTACCGCGTCTTCAATAACCCGTGATCCGCCATTCATCTTCGGTTCAGTTTGGCGGATATACCTTGCAGTTGTTAGTATGTAACTTAGATTAGACCCAAGTAGACGAGGACACCTGCCATGAATTGGATGAGAGCAGCCATTTTGGTCGCGGCAGGCGTGCTTCTCTCCGCCTGTGCCTCGACCATCCGATCAGACGTTGCCCGGTTCCACAATCTGTCCGGCTCGTCCGGCGACAGCTTTGTCATCGTTCCCAAGGACGACGACAATATCGGCGGCCTCGAGTTCGAGCAGTATGCCGGGCTCGTGCGCGGCGCGCTGATCGACCAGGGTTACCGGCCGGCCGCGAGCGGCACGCCCGACCTCCTGGTCGAGGTCGACTATTTCGTGACCGAAGGCCGCGAAAAGACCCGTTACAGTGGGCCCTACTACCCCTATTACGGCCATTTCGGGTTCCACAGCCGGTTCCACCACTTCCACCATTTCGGGTATCACCCGTTCCATTACGGCTATTACCCGTCCAATTACAGCTACACGGTCTACGGCCGGCAGCTCGAGGTGGATATCGTGCGCAACAATCCCGAGCGCGAGCACATCTTCGAGGGCACGGTGAAAAGCGAGGGCCGGAACGACCGCCTGGCCGAGGTGATGCCGTTCCTCGTTCAGGCCATGTTCACCAACTTCCCCGGGCAATCGGGCGCGACCGAGCGGGTGGTGATCGAACTGCCCAACTAGAACGGCGGTAAAGACCCTCCTTGCGAATGCCGGCGGCCTTCCCCACTTGATTGGGGGAGGCCGCCGCTTTATGTGCGGCCTTGGGAAATCTGAGGGAGCACGCTTTTCATGTGGCACAGGATTTGGTCGACCATCAAGCGCTGGCTCGGTGCGGCCTATGACTGGCTGCGCGATGCGATTGGCCGCATTTCGCCGAGGAACTGGGGGCGCATCGGCCTCGGCTTCCTGGCGTTTCTCTTCCTCTATTATCTGCTCGGCATGGCGATCATGCACAAGATCGACGACGATCCCGACTTCCGGCCGGGCGTTGCCGATACGGAGGTCGGCGGCAGTGTTGCCGTGGCGGCGGTCGCCGGCCTGATCGACCGCGAGGTCAACGGCAACGGCTGGACCGCCAACGATCCTTTCTTCAAGCCGAGCGCGCTTCTGGACAATATGCCCAACTATCAGCAAGGCATGGTGTCCGCTCTCGCCAGCTTCTCTTTCGAGCTCAAGGACCAGATCGGCCGCACCCGCGGCTCGTCGGCCTCGGATGCCGACCTCGAGCAGGCCGCGGGCCTGTTGCAGTATCCGGGCGATATCTGGGTGTTTAACTTTTCCGCGTCGCTCCTGCCCGTGGCCTCGTCGGAGCGGCAATATCTGGCGGCGCGCAAGTCTCTGCTTTCCTATAACAGGCGTCTGGCGCAGGGCGACGCGGTCTTCGAGCGCCGGTCCGACAACCTGCTGGCGACCTTGGACCGCATCGCGCTCGATATCGGCGCGGCCTCGGCGGCGCTCGATACCCACGTCGCCGATCACGCCCGCGACTGGTTCGATTTCTATGCCGACGATCTCTTCTACAACGTCAAGGGCAAGGCTTACGCCTATCTGATGATCCTGCGGGCCCTGAAGCAGGACTATTCATCGGTGATCGCCGGCCGCGAATTGGACGCCGTCTACGACCAGATGCTGGCAAGCTTCGATTCCATCGTCGACTTGAGCCCGCTGGTGGTGATCAACGGCGATACCGACGGTCAGGTCATGCCCAATCATTTGGTGGCGCAGGGCTTCTTCCTCTTGCGCGCCCGCACCCAGCTTCGGGAAATCACCAATATCCTGCTGAAGTAAATCCCGGCTTGTTCCGGGGCCGGTCCCGGTCCAGAATTGACCCGATGACCGACGCTCTTGAAACCGGGCCGTCCGGCTCGCTGCCGATCCATGAGCGCAAGCGCAAATTCGTGGTGGTGGTGGATGATTCGCCGGAATCGAAGGTCGCTATCCGCTTCGCCGCGGCCCGCGCGGCGCATACCGCCGGCGGCGGGATCGTGCTCTTCCACGTCATCCTGCCGGCGCGCTTTCAGCACTGGCTCGGCGTGCAGAACCGGATGATGCAGGAATCCCGCGACGAGGCGGAGGAGCTGTTGCGCAACGTCGCACTCGGCATCAAAGGCTATTGCGGGCTGACGCCGGAGCACTGCATCCGCGAAGGCGATCCAAAAGACGAGATCCGTGCCTATATTGAGGAAGAAGCCGAAGATATTTTCGCCCTGATCCTGGGTGCCGGCACCGGCGATTCGCCGGGACCGCTGGTCGACTACTTCTCCGGCCCCCTGGCCAGCTCCCTGAAATGCCCGCTGGTGATCGTGCCCGGCAGCCTGACCGATTCGGCCATCGACGAGTTGGCTTGAGGGAAGCCGCTCCTTGACGCGAGGCCCCGGTATCGCCAGATAAGGACTCCGGTTGATCGCCACGGCAGCAGGGCCAAGGCAGCAGGAAAGGCCATCAATGTTTATTCAGACCGAGCGTACGCCCAATCCGGCGACCCTGAAGTTTCTTCCGGGCCGGGAGGTTCTGGCCGCCGGCACCGCCGATTTCCCGACCGCCGAAGACGCCGTCCGTTCGCCGCTCGCCGCCGCCCTCTTCGAGGTGCCGGGCGTTTGCGGCGTCTTTCTCGGCGCCGACTTCATTACTGTCACCAAGTCCGATGGTGAGGATTGGGCCGCATTGAAGCCGCAACTCTTGGGTGCGATCATGCAGCACTTCACCGCCGGCGCGCCGATCCTGCTTGATGAAGCAGCGGCAGAGCCGGCCGAAGGCTCCGACGACGACCCGGCCGACGCCGAGATTATCACCCAGATCAAAGCGCTGCTGGACGAGAAGGTGCGCCCGGCCGTGGCCCGCGATGGCGGCGATATCCTCTATCATGGTTTCCGTGAAGGCGTGGTCTACCTGCATATGCAGGGTTCCTGCGCCGGCTGCCCCTCATCGACGGCCACACTGAAGCACGGCATCGAGAATCTGCTGCGCTACTACGTGCCGGAAGTCACCGAAGTCCGTCCGATCAATTAGGCCGCAAACTCATCAATGGAGATGCCCGGGATCGCCCCCAGAAGCTGTTCAGGCCCGCCGCGGCCTCTCACCGGGGACCTAAGGGCCCGCTTTCGAGGCCGCGGCGGGCCTGAACAGCTTCTGGGGGCGATCCCGGGCATCTCCATTGATGAGTTTGCGGCCTAATTGATCGGACGGACTTCGGTGACTTCCGGCACGTAGTAGCGCAGCAGATTC
>JAKSBY010000007.1 GCA_022360855.1 Sphingomonadales bacterium
CTGGTCCGGTGTCTGGCAGAAGACATGGGCGCGCAGGCCGAGCCGGGCGGCGGCGATGGAGAGCATCCGCGCCAGCTGGCCGCCGCCTAAGATGCCGATGGTGCCGCCGGGCGCGATCGGGGCCGGAGGACTACTCATCGCTCGGCGCGTCTCCCACCGCGTCAGTCTGTTTGCCGCGCCAGGCGTCGAGGCGCGCGGCGAGTGCCGCGTCGCTGATCGCCAATACGGCGGCGGCCAGCAGCGCCGCATTGGTCGCGCCCGCCTCGCCGATGGCAAGCGTGCCCACCGGGATACCGCCCGGCATTTGTGCGATGGAGAGCAGGCTGTCCTGGCCCTTGAGCGCGCGGCTCTCGATGGGCACGCCGAAGACGGGCAGGGGCGTCAAGGCGGCGGTCATGCCGGGCAGATGCGCGGCCCCGCCGGCGCCGGCAATGATGACTTTCAGCCCACGCCCCTTTGCCTCCTTGGCGTAGGCGTAGAGCCGGTCCGGCGTGCGGTGGGCGGAGACGATGCGCACCTCATGGGCGATCCCGAGCGCCTCCAACACCTCGGCGGCGCGGCGCATCGTCTTCCAGTCCGATTGGCTGCCCATAATGACGCCGACTTCGGCGCCTTGATCGGTCATGTTCCCTGAGCCCCCTGAGTGTGATTCGAAGGCCGGAAACTATCATTCCACCTGGCATTTCGCCAAAGAATGTTTCGCATTGACCTCGCGGTCCCATCGGCGGCCTAATGGGGGGCGATGCTGAAGCCCGGAGACATGGCGCCCGAATTCGAGGCGGAGGACCAGGACGGCAACGTCCAATCGCTGTCCGCCCTTCTGCAGTCAGGTGAATTGATCCTATATTTCTACCCGGCGGATTTCACGCCGGTCTGTACTGCGGAGGCCTGTGCGTTCAGGGATAACTATGCCGGCCTTGACGAGCTCGGCATCCGGCTCGTCGGCGTCAGCCCGCAGAGCGCGGCTAGTCACAAGCGCTTTGCCGCGACGCATGATCTGCCGTTTCCGCTGCTGGCGGACGAGCGCAAAGCCATCATCCGTGCCTATGGCGTCAACGGGCCCTTGGGCTTCGGCGTGCGCCGCGCCACCTATCTCATCGGCGCAGATGGGATCATCCGGAACCGCGTCGTTTCCGATCTTTTCGTCGGCAGCCATGTCGACTTCATCCGCCAGGTTATGGTGGACCACGAATAGCCCCGTCCGGCTCTTGAAGCCCGTCGAAACGCGCTTATATCTCTATTAGTGCCCAAGGTCGCCGAATGCGGGACCTGGAGCCATTCACCGGCCCGGCCATTGGCGGGCCAAACCGAACTGCATGTTGCTCAAAGGAGGATATGTGGGATGACTCGATTTGACTTTTCCCCATTTTCACGCTCGACCGTCGGTTTCGACCGGCTGTTCAATCTGCTCGACACCCTGCCGAGCGTCGACGAGGCGCAAACCTACCCGCCCTACAATATCGAAAAGCTGGGTGAGGACGCCTATCGCATCACCATGGCCGTCGCTGGCTTCGCCGAGGACGACCTCGAGATCGAAGCCCGCGAGAATTCGCTGATCGTTTCCGGCAAGCTCACGGACGAGAACGGCGAGGCCCGGTTCCTGCACCGCGGCATTGCCGGGCGCGCGTTCAAGCGCAGCTTCCAGCTTGCCGATCACGTCAAGGTGGTTGGCGCGGACCTCGAAAACGGCCTGTTGCACATTACGCTGGAGCGCGAGGTGCCCGAGGCCCTGAAGCCGCGCAAGATCGAGATCAAAGCCAAGCCGGGTATTGTCTCCAAGGCCAAGAAGGTCATCGAAGGCAAGTCCAAGGCGGCCTAGGCGCGGACGGAATCTCCGACAACGGAGGGCGTCGGGCCTCGGCCCGGCGCCCTTTTTATATTCGGCGGGCATGGGCTTCGTAGGCATATGATGAAACAGAGATGCGTCATCGCGAGTAGCGCAGCGACGCGGCGATCTCGTGGCCCAATCCCGTCATTCCCGCGCAAGTGGGAATCCATGTCGAGACCGGTCTGGATGCCCGTTTGCACGGGCATGACGGGAGGAAGCGGAGCCCGACGGTATCGAGATTGTCTCGCTCCGCTCGTAATGACAGCTCAGTATATAGGCGGAATGGCCTCGTTCGTCCTTCGACAGGCTCAGGACGAACGGATCAAAAAAGCCCAAGAAATCGTGCCCGGTTTTGCTCTACGCTTGGGCCATGCCCGAGCTTCCCGATATCGCTCTCTATATCGACGCGCTCGAGGCGCGCATTGCCGGGCGCAGGCTGAAAAAGATCGCGCTGAAGAGCCCGTTTCTTCTGCGCAGCGTGTCGCCGCCGATCAGGGAGGCGGAGGGCCGGCGGGCGACCGGCCTGCGCCGGCTCGGGAAGCGCATCTGCATCGGGCTGGAGGGCGATCTCTGGCTCGTCTTGCATCTGATGATCGCCGGCCGGCTGCACTGGGCCGAAGATACGCCGAAATCCTTCGGCAAGCGCGAGATGGCCGTGCTCACTTTCGAGAACGGCCACCTGACCCTCACCGAGGCGGGGTCGAAGAAGCGCGCCTCGCTCTATCTCGTCGACGGGGAGGCGGGGCTGGCCGCGCACGATCCCGGCGGGCTCGACGTGCTGGCCGCTGATCGCGAGGCGTTTACCGAACGCTTGACGTCGGCCAATCACACGCTGAAGCGGGCGCTCACCGACCCGCGCCTGTTCAGCGGCATCGGCAACGCCTATTCCGACGAGATCCTGCACGCGGCCGGGCTGTCGCCGGTCGCCATGACCGGCAAGCTGACGGAAGAGGAGACCGCGCGCCTCCACGATGCGACGATCAAGACGTTGCGCCACTGGATCGCCGAGCTGGCCGCCCGCGCTGGGGAGGGCTGGCCGAAAAAGGTTACGGCGTTTCAGGACGCCATGGCCGTGCATGGGCGCTATGGGGAGGCCTGTCCCGTTTGCGGCACCAGGGTCCAGCGCATCCGCCACGCCGCCAACGAGACCAACTACTGCCCGCGCTGCCAGACCGGCGGCAAGGTTCTGGCCGACCGCTCGCTCTCCCGCCTCCTGGGCCGCGACTGGCCGAAAAGCATCGAGGAGTTGGAAGAGCGCGCCCTGGCCGGCCGACGCGAGCGCTAGAAAAGCGGGCGGGAATCGGCTAAACGGGAGCGATGCTCAAGGTGTTTCTACGGTGCGGCGTTCTGTTGAGCCTGTTCGTTTTGGCGGCCTGTGGCGGCTCGCCCGCGGCCACGCGCGTGAAACAGGTTCTCGACGACTATACGGTCGAGGAATTCCGGGTCTGCCGGCATTATGGCTGCAAGCAGGAGGTCCGCGTCGGCCTCAACGAGTCCGACTGGGCGACGATTACGAGCCAGATGCAGCCCATCGCCACCTCGCCGGCGGACGAGCGTGAGCGGGTCCGCGCCACCATCGCCACGTTCGAGCTGGTGCTTGGCGAACGGGCCGGCGTTGCCGAGGATTTGTCGCGCGCGGCGCTGATCTCCGGCAATACGAAGGGACAGCAGGATTGCATCGACGAGGCGGTGAACACGACCGTCTATCTGACCTTCCTGGAACGCGCCGGTCTGTTGCAGTATCACTCGGTCGGCAAGCCGCAGCGCCGCGGCTATTTCGTCGACGGCTGGCCGCACAACACGGCAATCCTCGTGGAGCACGGAACGCGCATCGCCTATGTGGTCGATTCCTGGTTTCACGGCAACGGCGTGCTGCCCGAGGTGGTGCCGCTGGAGCTTTGGATGTCGGGCTGGAAGCCGGAGGTCAGGAAGCCGCCTGTCCCCTGGGATATCCGCGAGGCGGAAGTGGGCGCGCAAGCCTCCGATTGACGGCGGCAAATTGCGCCGGATCAATCCCGGTGTTGTGATTCTGTGGTCGAATGACGCATTGGCCGGCCGGCCATCGTTCGGTACGATGGCGCGGTCATGAGGGGGAACCGAATGCGATACCAATCAACGCGGCAGCGTTTCGGCAATTCGGCAAGGCTTCTGGCCTTGGCCGCGCTCTTGTCGTTCGTCGCCACGCCGCTGGTTCCCGCCTTTTCCGCCGCCCCGGACGATCCCGCCAATGCTTTCACGCCGCCGGCGGCGCCGGGCACGTGGATCCTGATCTGTTCGACCACGGGCTATAAATGGATCAACCTCGACGACCCGGACGGCAGCACGCCGGTCGGCCAGGACAACTCGGCCGTCAAATGCCCGTGCTGTATCGTCAACCCGGTCAAGGGCAAGGC
>JAKSBY010000113.1 GCA_022360855.1 Sphingomonadales bacterium
GCCGAAGTGGGGGTGCTAGGGATGCAATCGGGCCGATCCGGAGAGCTTGCTTGTTGACGAACCAAGCAGTTTTCCCGCGCGCCCTACACGACACGTCGGACTTTCTCGAATCGCTTTCCGGCCTGTCTTCGCAGGAAGACCGCACGCGCTGCCTTGAGACGCAATTGCGCACCATGGGCGTGTCGTCCTACGCCTATCTGCGCCTCCTGCCGACCGACCGGGAGGTGCCGAGCTTCTTTGCGACGACCTATCCGCGCGAGTGGGTGCGGCGCTATCGCCGGAACGGATATGTGCGACGGGACCCGGTTCTGGCAGCCGGCCGGCGGCGCCGGCGTTTCTTTGAGTGGGACATCGATCAAGTCCCTGACGATACGCCTTCGCGGCAGTTGCGGGTCATGCGTCAAGCGGCCGAGTTCGGTCTGTACCGGGGGCTGGCCGTGCCGGTACACGGTTTCGAAGGCGAATTTGACTGCCTTGTCGTTCCGTTTCAGGGGTCGGCGGTGGATCTTGGCGAATTCTCGCGGCGCGACGGATTTGCGCTGCAAATCACCGCGTTCCATTTTCACAACAGCCTCAAGCGCATGCCGACGGGGTCGGGTGAGGCCGGCATCGGGCCGCCGCCGCTGTCGCGGCTTCAGGCAGACGTCCTGGGCTGGACCGCGGCGGGTAAGGCGCCGCTTGACGTGGCGCAGATCCTGTCGCTTGACGAATGGGAGGTGCGGATGCACATCTATCAAGCCGCCAGGCGGCTCAAGACCTTCGGTCCGGTTTCGACCGTGGCGAAGGCAATCGCGATGGGGCTTCTACGGCCATGACCGACGAGCTCTTCAATGCCGACGATGATCTGCCGCCGGAGATTCACCTCAAGTTGGCCTTGGATTATCTGCATTCGCGGGCAACGGCCATTGACATGCCGGTTACCGCTTCCCTCATCGGGATGGCGGCCAGAGCCGCGCTGGATGAACTGCGCGAACACGCGACTCCCGCCGCCGATGAGGGCAGGGTGGCGCGGGGGGCAGTCAAATAGAAAACCCGCCACGGCCCGAGCCGAAGCGGGTCTTCTTGGACACCGCGCCTTTTTTAGCCGGCGCGTTTAGGCCTGGGACTTGTCGTCTTCGGCCTCCTCCCCAGTCTGTTCTTCTGTCTCTTCTTCGCCGGTCTCTTCGGCCTCGGCGGCTTCGGGGTCCTCCTCCGGCGTCTCGCTCAGCGCCTCGGCGGCAGCTTCCGCCAGCTCCTCGGTTTCGAACACGTCCTGCGCGATCAGCGCTTCCGTCTGCGCCGCTTCGAGCTGCAGTTCCGCCTCTTCCGATGAGCGGGCAACGTTTACGGAAACGCCGACGCTGACCTCGGGATGCAGACGCACGGTCACCTGGTGCAGGCCGATCTCCTTGATCGGGTGATCGAGAACCACCTGCGTTCGGTCGACGCTGAAGCCCTGTTCGGTAAGCCCGGCGGCGATATCCCGCGGCGTGGCGGAGCCGTAGAGCTGGCCGCCTTCGCCGGCCTGGCGCAGGAGGACGATCTTCGCTCCCTCCATTTTTCCGGACACGGCCTCCGCTTCGGCGCGGCGTTCCAGGTTCCGGGCTTCGATGTCCTTGCGCTCGGCCTCGTATTTCGCCTTGTTGGCGTCGGTGGCGCGCAGCGCCTTGCCCCGCGGCAACAGGAAATTTCGCGCATAGCCGTCCTTGACGGTGACCACGTCGCCCATCTGGCCGAGCTTGTCGATGCGCTCCAGAAGAATGATTTCCATTTTCCCCTCCTATTCGACGATGAAGGGAAGAAGCGCGAGATTGCGGGCCCGCTTGATGGCGCGTGCCAGCTCCCGCTGCTTTTTGGAGGAAACCGCGGTGATGCGGCTCGGAACGATCTTGCCGCGTTCGGAGACGTAGCGCTGCAAAAGGCGCACGTCCTTATAGTCGATCTTGGGCGCGTTGGGCCCCGAAAAGGGGCAGCTCTTGCGGCGGCGGAAGAAGGGGGATCTAGGCATTGCGCCTCTCCCTGTCGCCACGTCCGCCCCGGTCGCCGCGTCCGCCCCGGTCGTCTCGGCGCCCGCGTTCCGGCTTGGGCTGCATCATGATCGAAGGGCCGTCGTCGAGTGAATCGACGCGCACCGTCATGGCGCGGATGATGTCTTCGCTCAAGGCCTCGACCCGCTCCATCTCGGCCACGGCCGGATGCGGGGAGTCGATGTTCAAAAGAACGTAATGCGCCTTGCGGTTTTTCTTGATCTTGTAGGCCAGGGGCTTCAGCCCCCAATATTCGGTCTTGGTGACCTTGCCGCCATTGTCTTCGATGATCTTTTTATACTCATCGACAAGGGCGTCCACCTGAGCCGATTGAATGTCCTGGCGCGCCAGGAACACGTGCTCGTAGAAAGCCATTTCTGTCTCCTGTGCTGATCGCTCGCAAGCCACGATGGCCCGCGCCTCCAGCTCTCTTCTACCGCCGGCAGCCAGTGCCGGCGCGCCTCTATACCGGCGC
>JAKSBY010000006.1 GCA_022360855.1 Sphingomonadales bacterium
AGCTGACCTACCGGTTCGTCCTGACCGACTGGCTCGCCCTGCAGCCGGATATCCAATACATCGTCAACCCCGGCACCGACCCAACCCTCTCAAACGCCCTAACCCTCGCCATCCGAGCCGAACTCAACGCACCGTTCTGAGAAAGTACCCGGCCGGTGCGCGGTCCGCACCATGACAGATGGTATTTTGGCCTATGCCCGGAGCCGGCATCTGCGCCACACTCGCCCGGATCAATCGTTGGAGGGAAGAGCGATGCGGACGGGACTGATCGTGGCGGCGATGCTTGTTTGCGGTGCGGGGGCTGCTGCGGATGACGGGCCGCAACAGGATCTGAAGCCGCTGCTGAATGCCGGCGAGACCTTGCTGAGCTATGACTGGCCGATCCTCACGATTGGGACCGGGCAATATGAGGAGGGGCCGACCGGCGTCACCGTGTTTCGTTTTGCCCGCAAGGTCTATTCGGCCATCGATGTGCGCGGCGGCGGGCCGGGGACGGTGAACGCGCCTTATATGGAGCTCGGCTACGACCTTGCCGAACTCGATACGGTCGTCATCGCCGGCGGGTCCTGGTATGGCCTGGAGGCGGTGACCGGCGTGGCCAGCGCGCTCAAGGATGACGGGCTGCGCGACGGCAACGCTTTCGCGCCGGAGCCGTCGGTCGCCATGTCCGTGGGCTCGATCATCTTCGATTTCGGCCCGCGCCGGTTCAACGAGATCTATCCTGACAAGCGGTTGGCCCAGGCCGCGTTTCGCGCCGCCCGGCCCGGCGTCTTTCCGCTCGGCGCCCACGGCGGCGGGCGCTTCGCCGTCTCGGGCAGCTTTTTCGGCTGTCATGCCAAGTCAGGGCAGGGCGGCGCGTTCCGTCAGATCGGCGAGGTGAAGATCGCCGCCTTTGCGGTGGTCAACGCCATCGGCGCCATCGTCGACCGGGATGGCCGGGTGGTGGCCTGCAATAGGGGCGAGGGCTGGCCCGACGACCTGTTGGTCAAGGACCTGTTCGCGGACTTTCCAAAAAGCCGCGAGGGGGCGTGGTCCGGGCCGGAGCGCCGCAACACCACCATCAGCCTCATCGTCACCAACCAGAAGCTGACGCCGCCCGAGCTCAAGCGTCTGGCGGTTCAGGTGCACAGCTCCATGGGCCGCGCCATTCAGCCGTTTGCCACCATATTCGACGGCGACGTGCTCTATGCGGTCAGCACGGCGGAGCTGGAGCAGCAGGTCTTCAATCCGCTCGATCTCGGGGCGCTGGCCTCGGAAGTGATGTGGGACGCGATCCTGAGCTCGGTGCCGCCTCAGCCCGCCCAGCCCGTCATCGATCCCACCGTAGAGGTGAGTGGTGCTGTGATGCGGGAGCTCGCCGGCGACTACCGGTTCTCGGCCGAGGTGAGTGTGCGCGTGGTGCATCGGGACGAGGGGCTCTTCGCGCAGGCGACCGGCGGGAAACGCGCCTACGCCATCGGCAGGGACGAGCCCGTCCGGCTGCATCCGCTGTCCGACTATGAGTATGCCGTGCCCGGACGCTACCCGCTCGTCATCCGCTTTGCCGACGGCCGCATGACCCTGAATCCGGGCCACTGGCAGCAGGTCGGCGAAAGGGCGGATTAAGGCAGCGTGCGCGCCAGCCGGAAGCCCAGCGTGAAATAGGCGTTGTCGGCAGCCGCCCGCAGCCGATAGGTGGCCGCAAGCAGCTCGCCGCCGTCGCCCCAGGACCCGCCCCGGACCATGCGGCGCGACGCGTCCGTGCAATTCAGTAGGTGGGGGCGGGGATCCGTGGGAGCGCCCATATAGTTGATATGGAAACAGTCCTCCTGCCATTCCCACACATTGCCGCGAATGTCGTGGAGGCCGTGGCGGTCCGCCGGGAAGCTGCCGACGGGCGCCGTCCGGAGCCATCGGTCGCGCCCCTGCATGGCCGGGCCGCAGCATGTTTCCTGACCGATATTGGCGGAATCGTGGGAGACCGCGGCGTCGTCCGCCCGCCCGGGCGGCGCGCCCGTTG
>JAKSBY010000204.1 GCA_022360855.1 Sphingomonadales bacterium
CAGCACCCGGAAAGTCGCCCGCTTCCCGCCGCCGCTTGGAGACCGCGAAGGCGAGGCCGGCCTCGATCGGCGAGGTCGTCTCGTCGATATCGTGGCCATACAGGCAAAGCCCGGCCTCGAGCCTGAGCGAATCGCGCGCGCCGAGGCCGATGGGGGCGACGTCGTCATGCGCCAGCAGCCGGCGCGCCAGAGCCTCGGCCGCCTCGCCCGGCGCGGAAATCTCATAGCCGTCTTCCCCGGTATAGCCGGAGCGGCTGATGAAACACGCCGCACCGTCGATCTCGGCGGTCGTCGATGCCATGAAACCGAGTCCCGCCGCCTCCGGGCAGATTCCAGACAGAACCGCTTCCGCCGCCGGGCCCTGCAGCGCCAGAAGCGCGCGGGCCTCGAGCCGCTCGAGCCGCACCTTATCGCCGATCTCGGCCGCCATATGGGCGAAATCCGCCTCCTTGGTCGCGGCGTTGACCACCACGTAGAGCCGGCCGTCCGGCGCGTCCGCCGGCCGCGTCACCATCATATCGTCGAGGATGCCGCCGCTCTCGTTGAGCAAGAGACTATAGCGCATACGTCCGGGCTTGAGGCCGGCGAGGTCGCTGGCGGTCAGTTGCTCCAGCGCGCGGTCCGCGCCAACCTCGCCGGTCGGCACGATGAAGGCCTGACCCATATGCGAAACATCGAACAGGCCCGCACTCGCGCGCGTGTGCAGATGTTCGGCGAGAATGCCGGCGGGATACTGCACCGGCATGGCATAGCCGGCAAAGGCCACCATCTTGCCGCCGAGCGCGACGTGAAGCGCGTTAAGCGGCGTCTTTTTCAGGTCATTTGGTTCAGACATGTCGGTTCCGCGCATCCAGTAACAGAGCCGGCACCACGATGCCGGCAGCTGCCCCCTCTGTCGCGGAACCTGAGAGTTCGATCCGGCGTGGCCGGACTTACCCCTTCGGTGAGGCGCTTACGCGCCTGCTTTCCAGAGTGCCAGACACCGACGGTCCTGAAGCCTGAGAGATTCCGGGGCGGTTGCTCCTTCGGCGGCGCCGGGATTTAAGTCCGGCGCACTCTCCCATCGGTGCTCTGCGGCGCTTCCGCCGCCAGCAAACCCCGGGGCGAGCCCCGAGGCCGCGCCGATAATAGGCGTCGCGGCCGATCTGTCAACGGCGGGTTTAGGAGGCTTCGGGCACCGTCTGCGGCACGACCCGCAGCGCATTGTAGGCGGCGTCTTCCGGCGTCAGATGGAAGCCGATGAGGACTTCGTAATCATAGCGGCGCGCGCGGTTCACGTCGGGCAGATACTGGCGCACGACTTCGCGGACGCCGGCACGGTCCGCGCCGGGCTCGAAGTCGACGGTGGCCTCGAACACCTTCTTGGAGATGATGCGGTGGTTGTCCTGCAGCACAATCACGTAGTAGGGCAGCGTGAAGCTATTCCGCGCGGCGGCCGGCCCGCGGGTGGCGACCACATCGAAGGAGATCAGCGAATTGACCTCGTCGGTCTGATCGCAATCGTTACGCAGATGGGTCATATGTGCGGTCAGGGCGATGTCTTTGATGTCCCGGCCTTCGCCGGTAAACTGCGTCAGCGAGCCGGTATTGGCGACAACGGCGACCGCCGGGCAGCGCGACAGGGTGACCTGCAGCGGGTTTTTGTTGCAGGCGCCGAGAAGAAGCGCGCCGAGAACGAGGACAGCGGTCAGCGGGCGGCGGAGATGGCTCATGTCGATGGGCACGGTGATCCAACAATCGCTTACAGAAAGAAGAGCGCCTCTATAGCCGGTTATGAGTGCCGTCGCAAAGGGGCTCTTGGCCGGTCTGTTTGCAGACGCAGAAGTAACAGTCCTTGGATTTTTCCGCCTGATACTCGACCGGCACCATGTCGGTCTTGGTGTGGCTGCCGTCGCAAAACGGCTGCTTTTTCGAAAGCCCGCAGGCGCACCACCAATAGGTCTTGCCCGCAACCACGGGCACCATCATCGGCTCGCGCGCCGCTATTGCTCCTTTGGCCATCGTCTTGCATTCCTTTCTGTGGCAGTTTGTGCGACCAAATGTCCTTGTTTTCAACCATCAAAGCCCTAGTTTAAGCTTGTGATGCGTTCAAAAGCGAGTTTGGCTGCCTGAACGCGCGCGGATTCGGCTTCGACTTAAGGCCGCCGTCCGTATATAAGTTAGGCGCCAATCCTGGAACCCCAGACAGCGATGAGCAAACCGCCCCTTCACGTGTTGCTAGCCGATCCGCGCGGCTTTTGCGCCGGCGTCGACCGCGCCATCCAGATCGTCGAGCGCAGTCTGGAGAAATACGGCCCGCCGGTCTATGTGCGCCACGAGATCGTTCATAACCGCTACGTGGTGGAGGAGCTGGAGGCCAAGGGCGCGGTTTTCGTCGAGGAGCTCGACGAGGTTCCGGCAGGCGTGCCGGTGGTGTTTTCCGCCCATGGCGTGCCGAAATCCGTACCGGCGGAGGCCGAGTCGCGCAAGCTGTTCTACGTCGACGCCACCTGCCCGCTGGTCAGCAAGGTGCACCGCGAGGCGGAGCGCCATCACCGCGAAGGCTTTCACATCGTGCTCATCGGCCACGCCATCCATCCCGAGGTGATCGGCACCATGGGCCAGCTCCCGGACGGCGCGATTTCGCTGATCGAAACGGTGGAGGACGCTGAGAATTTCCGCCCGGCCGATCCGGAAAACCTGGCCTACATCACGCAGACGACGCTTTCGGTCGACGACACGGCCGAGATCATCGAAGCGTTGATGCGACGCTTTCCGTCGATTCAGGGGCCGAAGAAGGAAGACATCTGCTACGCCACCACCAACCGGCAGGCGGCCGTGAAGGCCATCGCCGCGCATTGCGACCGGGTGATCGTGGTCGGCGCGCCGAATTCCTCCAACTCGCTGCGCCTCGTTGAGGTCGCGATGCGGGCGGGCTCCGACAGCCGCCTGGTGCAGCGCGCCGGGGAGCTTGACTGGGACTGGATCGGCCAACCGGCGGTCATCGGCCTGACCGCCGGCGCCTCGGCGCCCGAGATCCTGGTCGAAGAGGCGCTCGACGCGCTGGCCGAGCGCTTCGACATCACCGTCGAAAGCGTCGCCACGCGCGAAGAGAACGTGCAGTTCAAGCTCCCGTCGATCCTGATGAAAGAGACTGCCTGAACTGGCTGGTGGGCTATGGCGGTTTTTACGAATGTCGACGAAGCGTCGCTGGAGGCTTTTCTCGAAGACTATGATGTCGGGCGCCTCGAAGCCTTCTCGGGCATCGCCGCGGGCTCGGAAAACTCGAATTTCGATGTCACCACCTCGCAGGGCCGCTTCGTCCTGACGCTTTACGAAAAGCGGGTCCGGGTCGACGATCTGCCCTTCTTCATCCGCCTCATGCAGCACCTCGCCGACAAGGAGGTGCATTGCCCCAAGCCCATGCGCAACGATCACGGCAAGGCGATCGGGCGGCTCATGGACAAGCCCGCCACGCTGGTCACGTTCTTAAAGGGCGCACCGGCGGAGACGGTCGCTCCGATCCACTGCCGCCAGGCCGGTCAGGCGCTGGCGCATATGCATCTCGCCGCCGGGACCTTCGTCGCCAGCCGGCGCAACGATCTCGGCCACGGCGGCTGGCGGCAGATCTATGCGCGGCTCAAAGGCGCCGGCGATATCGACGACGACATCGCCGGCTTCATCGCCGAGGAGCTGGATTTCCTCCATGAAAACTGGCCGGAGGACCTACCCGCCGGCATCATCCACGCGGACCTGTTCCCCGACAATGTTCTGTTCGCCGGCGACACGCTCTCCGGCGTCATCGACTTCTATTTCGCCTGCCGCGACTATCTCGCCTACGACCTGGCGATCGCCTTCAACGCCTGGTGCTTCGACAAAAAAGGCAAGCTGGTCGGTGACAATGCGCAGGCGCTCATCGACGGCTACGAGGTCATGCGCAGCCTCAACCCGGAGGAGCTTGAGGATTTTCCCGTGCTCTGCCGGGGCGCGGCGCTCAGATTTCTGCTCACCCGGCTCTGGGACTGGCTCTATCAGGACCGCGAGTCGGGCGTGCAGCCGCTGGACCCCCAGGAATACGCGCGCCGGCTGCAGTTCCACCGCGACATCACCGAATTCGCCGATTATGGCTTCGAGTAAGCGCTCGCCGGTTGTCATCTATACCGACGGCGCCTGCTCGGGCAATCCGGGGCCGGGCGGCTGGGGCGCGCTGCTGACCTTCGACGGTAAGGAAAAGGAGCTCTCCGGCGGCGCGCGCGAGACCACCAACAACCGCATGGAGCTGACCGCCGCCATCGAGGCGCTGAAGGCGCTGAAGCGCCCGTGCCGGGTCACGCTCTGGACCGACAGCACCTATGTCAAGGACGGCATCACCAAGTGGATTCACAACTGGAAGGCCAAGGGCTGGAAGACCGCCAATAAGAAGCCGGTCAAGAACGCCGATCTCTGGCAGGCGCTGGAGGCGGCCATGGCGCGCCACGACGTCACCTGGAAATGGGTCAAGGGCCACGCCGGCCACCCCGGCAACGAACGCGCCGACAGTCTGGCGCGGAATGCGATTCCTTAAGACACCCGCGACTCTCAACCTGTCACCCCGGCGAAGGCCGGGGTCCATGTCGAGTTCGGTCTGGATTCCGGCCTGCGCCGGAATGACAGCGAGCACGACGGACCCATGGACCCGCCGGTCAAGCCGTCGGGTGACAAGGAGAAATAGTCGGCTTTTTGCGATTGATTTTCACTGCCCCGGCGATAGTCTCCGCCCGAACGCGTCGAAGAGGGGTGGGCGTCCGTGTTCGCGATCAATCCGCTGCTGAATACCGATTCCTACAAGCAGAGCCACTACGCGCAGTATCCGCCCGGGACGACGCGCGTCTCTTCCTATATCGAGAGCCGCGGCGGGCGCTTCCCGCAGCTCCTGTTCTTCGGCTTGCAGGCCTATCTCAAGGAATATCTGACCGAGGCCATCACCGCGGATCACATTGCGGAAGCCGCCGAGGTCTCGGCCGCCCACGGCATCCCCTTCAACGAGGCCGGCTGGCGGCATGTGCTTAAGGCCCATGGCGGGCGCATCCCGCTCGCTATCGAGGCCGTGCCCGAAGGCACCGTCCTGCCGTCGCACAATGTTTTGGTGCAGGCGGTCAACACCGATCCCGCCGTGCCCTGGATCACCGGCTTTTTCGAGACCGCGCTCGTGCGCGCCGTATGGTACGCCACCTCGGTGGCGACCTTGGCCTACCACATCCGCTCGCTGATGGCGGGCTTCGGTTCGCGGACCTCGGACCGGGCGCCGGAAGACGCCCTGCCGGTCATGCTCAACGATTTCGGCAGCCGCGGCGTCTCCAGCCTGGAATCGAGCGCCATCGGCGGGCTCGCCCATCTCGTCGCCTTCGAAGGCACCGACAATATGCCGGCGCTCTTGGCCGGACGGCGCTGGTACGGCGCCCCCATGGCCGGCATCTCGGTGCCGGCGGCGGAGCATTCCACGATCACCGCCTGGGGCGAGGCCCACGAGGCCGACGCTTTCCGCAACATGATCGACCAGTTCGCGGGCAAGTACCCGGTCATCTCCGTGGTCTCGGACAGCTACGACATCTTCCGCGCCGTCTCCCAAATCTGGGGCCAGGAGCTCCGGGGCCGGGTCATGGCCTGCGGCTCGACCATCGTGGTCCGGCCCGATTCCGGCGACCCGGAGGAGATCGTCGTCGAGGTCATCCAGCGGCTGATGGCGGATTACGGCTCGGTGACCAATGCCAAGGGCTTCGCCGTTTTGCCCGATGCCATCCGCATCATCCAGGGTGACGGCGTCAACATCAACTCCATCGAAGCGGTCTTAACCGCCATGGAGGAGGCGGGCCTGTCGTCCGACAACATCGTCTTCGGCATGGGCGGCGCGCTCCTGCAACAGCTCGACCGCGACACCCAGAAATTCGCCATGAAGGCCTCGGCCGTGGAGATCGACGGCGAATGGCAGGACATCTTCAAGGACCCGGTCACCGACCCGGAAAAGGTCTCGAAAAAGGGCCGCCTCGCGCTGGTCCGCAAACCCCGCGGCTTCGAAACCATCGCCGCCGCCGACCTCGGCGAGCGGGAGAATCTGCTGGAGCCGGTGTTCAAAGATGGCGAGCTGCTGCGCGACGAGACGTTGGAGGAGATCAGGCGGCGGGCGCTGGGGTGAGGCGCGCCTATCCCCGCGCCACCTGCCACGCGATATCTTCGTCGCTCATGGCGTCGATCCGCTCCCAGTCCGGCTCGGCGGGCGCATATGCGACCTCGCTGCCGTCGGCCAGCAGCCGCACGACCGAGCCATCCGGCTTAGTCCTGAGACGCATGATATCGTTCCGTTTCTCTGGCATTGGCCTTCCTCAGGCTGATGATCCGATAGACCGCGCCGCGCGGGGCATAGACGGTCACGAAGATCTGCGGAGCGGTGAGAGTATGGTCAAAATTAAATGGGAAGCTGTGGCTGAGCGGGGGAAGAAAGTACATCGAGACTTTTGGCCTCTAGCATCTCATCTTCCACGCCCTTCATTATCACATAGGGCTGCATCATCGGGTCACGAAATCGGAACTTATAGGCGCGCTCCTTCCCAAGCCTAATCAAGATGCGACCCCGTTCTTCACTAATGAATTTCTTTAAGTGGTTTTGAAAGTTGGCAATTGTGATGCTTCGGTTCAAAATTTTCGACAACGGTGGAACAACGGCGTTTGGCGCAAACAGACCTCGGTCATCTGTCTGTGCCAATGCGCACGCCAGCAAGACTTCTGTAAATAGCGTGTCCTGTCTGTTTGTGTGGACTGCAGAGGCATATTCTCTCTGAATTGACTCCTGAGATCGTTCCAAAGAGCGTTTGATAGCGGCATCAACGTTTCTTTCAGTTATGGTTTTTCGCCGATGCTCGATTGTATCTTGAGTTGCGTATAGTCCGAGAAGATGAACGTAAGAAGGTAGCCCTCTTGATAAAGTTACGATTTTCCACAGCGCATCAGGATCAATTTTCATACCTAGTCTTGGCAGTCGTTTTTGGATGATCTCCTTCATTTCGTTATTGGACATGCGTGGCATTGACACTTGTTCAACACAACGAGAAATAGACTCGTGTTCGGCAAATAGCTCACTAATGTCGTCCGCAACGCCAACTATTAATATGGTAATATTTGCAGAATAGTCGGATAGCGCTTTAATTAGATTGGCTGTCAGTTGCCTTATCGAGTCATCTCTGGATTTATCAAATTCATCGATAACGATGACGGGTATATCTGACGCTTTAAAACATCGAGAGATTTCTCGTCTTACGTCACCCGGGGTTATTTCTTTATCGTATAGATCAGCCAGAGAGATTGTCTGTTCGACTCCCTCTTCGCGGATGCTTACATTTATGTCTTTGAAGATCTTGCGCCATATAGAGGAGAAGTCGTCGCTTGGGTCGACTTGCTCTCGTATTAATTTAAATTTTTGAATGATCGAAGGAAAAAGATACCTGAAAACCTGTGCTAGAGATGTTTTGCCGACTCCACGTTCCCCATAGAGGATTACATGTTTGCCGCGCTCCAAGATTGCCTCAATCAGCTTACTGATTTCAGCTGAGCGTCCAGCGAAGAGTTCCCCCTCATCCACCGGCGCCGAGGGGCTAAAAATCTGTGTCGCTTCAAAATATAGCGTTGTCCAGTCGTCGTGTGTTTGTGGTGGTGCCATGAGAGGTCAGTTTATTAAGTAGGCGGCTGACTTGGATAAGTAATCTCACTACTTAACGTTGTCAACCGCCCACTTAACCTTAGGGCATCCAAGCACCCAATCGTTCACCCCCTCAGCTTCAAGCTACCGTCATTTTCGTCGCGCAGCTGTTTGGCCGCGAAAGACCTATTCGAGATAACCCTCTTTCTTGAGGTATTCGACAAGCGCTTTTTCCACCAGTGACGCAAGCGTGCGCCGGTCTTCCCTGGCCGCCTTTTCTGCAGCCTCTTTGATTTCCGGATCGGTGCGCAATCCTATGCTAGCAGTCTTGGGCATTGATCTTCCAGAATTGTTTAACAAATTTGGTTGACATCGAAAATCGGTACGTTTACGATCTACCAAATTTGTTAGTCATTCGCAACGTCCCGCGAGGGTGCGGTCACACCCTCACGAGACTAACCACACCAACCTAACCAGGAGATTGGCATGGCTAATCCATCCAATAGCACAGCTTCACCTGATCCGGGAAACCCGGAACAGACGTCTAATTCCGTTCGTCCTGAGCCCGTTGAAGGGCCGGACGGCCGCTCGGGCCCTTCGACGCCGCCTGCGGCGTCGCTCAGGACAGGCTTCGACGAGCTCAGCCCGAACGGAATTCTGGACCGCCGCACCCTGCTCACCGGCGCCGGTACGCTGGCACTCGCCGCGCCGGTTGTTGCATCCAGTCACCCTCACCCTCCGCGCCTTGCGGCGCTCCTCCCTCTCCCTTCAAGGGAGAGGGCGTGGATGGAGCGCGCCGGCCCGGCTCCCTCTCCCCTCGAGGGAGAGGGTTGGGGTGAGGGGGCGAAAAAAGAAGACCCAGCCGTGCTCGCCTACGCACGGGTGTTGGAGGCAGACGAGGCCACATGGGCCGTGGAGGCGGACGAGGACGATCCGGTCTACCACGGCCTGTGCGACGCCTACGACCGGGCCGAGGCGGCCTTTGCCGCGACCCGCGCGACGAGCCCCAAAGGCGTGCGCGCCAAGCTCGACCGCATCGCCTATCGCTGCCAGTGGGAGCCGGAACGCGCCTTTCACGACTGTCCGCTGGTGCCCTCCATCGTTGCCGACTTCCGGCACCTCATGGGTGCGCCGCGATAGCCCCTAGCCCTCCACCGCCTCCACGTTGAGCACGGTGCCGTCGACGGCGGTGACGCGGACCGAGGTGCCGGCGCCGGTATCGGGGCCGTGGGCGATCCAGAGGCTGTCGCCGACCTTGAC
>JAKSBY010000651.1 GCA_022360855.1 Sphingomonadales bacterium
CGAGCTGACGGTGCCGGGGGCGACGACCACGGTGCTGTTCTATTCCCATTACGACGGCCAGCCCGTGGTGCCCGAGAACTGGAGCAGCCCACCCTTTGAGCCAGTGCTACGCACGGGCTATCTGGCGCGCGGCGGCAAGGATATCGACTGGGACAAGGTCAGTTTCCCCATCGACCCGGAGATCCGCATCTTCGCGCGCTCCACCAGCGACGACAAAGCGCCGGTGATCGGCATCCTCGCCGCGCTGGATGCGCTCAAGGCCGCGGGCATCAAACCCTCGGTCAACATCAAGTTCTTCTTCGAGGGCGAGGAAGAGCGGGGCTCCCCCTTCCTCGGCGTGATGATGGCCGAATACGGCCACCTCCTCGACTCTGACGTCCTCCTGTTCTGCGACGGGCCGGTCCATCAGACGGGCAAGAAGAAGCTCTCCTTCGGCGTGCGCGGACCGGTCGGCTTCGACGTCACCGTCTACGGCCCGGCGCGGCCCCTGCACAGCGGCCATTACGGCAATTACGCGCCCAACCCCATCGTCATGCTGGCGCATCTCATTACCAGCATGCGCGACGAGAACAGCCGCATTCTGATCGACGGCATCTATGACTCGGTGGTGCCGCCGAGCGCGGCGGAACTCGCCGCCATCGCCGAGCTGCCGCGTATCGACGATCAGTTGTGGCATGAGCTGGCCATCGGCCGCCAGGAGAGTGAAGGCGTGCGCTATCAGGAATCGATCCTGTGGCCGGCGCTGAACCTGAAGGGCATCCGCTCCGGCGAGGTCGGCTCGGCCTCGCGCAACGCCATCGTCACCACCGCCACGGCCGCCTTCGGCTACCGCATGGTGCCCAACCACACGCCGGAGCTTCTGAAGAAGCTCACCGAAGACCATATCCGCGCCCAGGGCTACCACATCGTCACTGACGACCCGGACGAGGCGACGCGGCGCAAACACGCCAGGGTCGCCAAGGTCACCTGGACCAATTACGGCTACGGGGCGGTCCGCACACCGGTGGACCACCCGGCCTCCGAAGCGGTGATCGGCGTCATGAAGGACCTCGGCTACGACGATCTGATCCTGATCCCCAGTTCGGGTGGCAGCCTGCCCATCTGGTACTTCAAAGAGGCGCTCGACGTGCCCCTGATCATGCTGCCCATCGCCAATTACGACAACAACCAGCACGCCGAAAACGAGAACATCCGCATCCACAACCTGTGGGAGGGGATCGAGATCTACGGCGCAATGATCGCGACTTACGGCCAGTACTACAAGAAATGACCAGGCTCCCCTGCGCAAAGAGACGCCCCCTTGTCTGTTTGTCCCGCCGTTAAGGGCATGATCTTATCATCCACAGTTCTTCGTCATCGCGAGGCCCAGAGGGTCGCGGCGATCCAGACATATCGGCGCTCTGCGCGCCCGGACGGAACGCCCTAATTCAGACCACAGCACTTTTTGTATTTTTTGCCGGAGCCGCAGGGACATGGCGCGTTGCGGCCGACTTTTTCGACCTGCGGCATAGCCGTTTCGGGGTGGCTTGAAAACTCCTGTTCTATCCGCCAGTCGTTGAGGATCTGGACCCAGCAAGGAATCAGTTCGGGGGCGTTGTCTGTCAGTTCCCTGATCTCTTCCTCGGAAAGATCGCTTTCGCTGCGGCTGATATCGGCGAGCGCGATCATGCCCGCGAGCGCCAACTGCGTCTCTTGATCGCCGTATAGCGGCAACTCCCAGCTCTCCGGGCGCAGCTTCATGGCGTTCTCGAAACCGTCGACCCAGAGCTCCCAGAGGATGTCCTCATTGCGCCCATCAATCATGAAGATCGGCTTGTGGCGGGCGGCGCGAAGATCTCCGACGATGGTATTGTAGTGCTGCATGATCAGATCCAGCGCCTTTTGCGCCTGTTTGGGGTCGTCGAAGGCGGGTTCGGCGTCTTCGCCGCCCTCGCCCCAAATCAGGGGCAGCCATTCGCCGGACATGATCTGCTCCGGGCAGACGATGATGCCGGCGAGAAAGCCATCGAGCTCGCTCAGCAGCATCGGCTCGTCGTCTATCGGCAGGCTGTCGAGCCACCGCTCCAGGCGTTTCAGTCGTTGCGGCAGGGATGGCATGGAGAGCCTGTGCGATGGGTTTCGATTGGGCCAACATGCGCTGGCCGGGCTCGGAGATCAATGCCGTATCGCACCCGCACGCCCGTCACATGACCCGCGCGATGGTTTCTGCCATGTTCCGGGCACGTAGCGGCTTCTTCAGGATCTCCGCGATGCCGATCCGCCGCGCGCGCTGCATGATCTCAGCGCCGCCGTAGCCGGTCACCAGGATGACCGGCAGGTCGGGCCGTTTGCGCAGCACCTTCCTGGCGAGATCGAGCCCGCTCAGCTCCGGCATGGAATAATCGGTGATCAGCATGTCGAACCGGTCGGGCGCTTCGGAGAAGGCGCGGCAGGCCTCCTTGGCGCTGGAAAAGCCGATCGGTTCGAAGCCGAAGCCGGCCAGCCGCTCCTCGATCAGGCTGACGACACCTTCGTCGTCATCGACGAACATGACCACGCGTCCGCCGCCGTCCAGAGCGGCGGGGCTGTCGTCGCGGGCCGACTCGATACCCGGCGCAGAGGCCGGAAAAAGCAGGCACACGATAGTGCCCTGTCCCGGCACGCTCGCCACATCGATGATGCCGTCATGGGCGGTGACGATGCCGTGAACGATGGAGAGGCCCAGCCCCGTCCCCTTGCCGCGCGCCTTGGTGGTGAAGAAGGGGTCGAAGATGCGGTCGCGGATGGCCGCGTCGATCCCCTGGCCCGAGTCCTTGACCGCAAGCTCGATGTAATCGGCCGGACTGAGCCCGGGCCGGCTCATGGCGGTGGCTTCGTCGATCTCGATACGGTCGAGCTCGATCAGGAGTTCACCGCCATTCGGCATCGCCTGCACGGCGTTGTTGCAGAGGTTCAGCAACACCTGGTGGAGCTGCGCGGGATCGCCCATGACCCAGGGCGCTTCATCCCTGACCTCGGTCTTGATGTTGACGGACGCCGGGACCGACACGCGCACCAGCTCGAGCATCTCTGAGACCACGCGGTCGAGACGGATCGGCTTGCGCGCCGATTCGGTGCGGCGGCTGAAGGCCAGAATACGTTCGACGATGGACTCGGCCCGGCGGCCCGCGAGCAGGATCTGGTCGATCGGGCCGGTGAGCTGCGGATCCGTATTGGCGCGCTCCTTGGCGACCTCGCCGAAGCCGATGATCGAACTCAGGAGGTTGTTGAAGTCGTGCGCCAGCCCGCCCGCGAGGGTGCCCAGCGCTTCCATCTTTTGGGACTGGCGCAGCTCGGTTTCCAGCTCCTTCTTGTCAGCCTCGGCCCGGCGGCGGTTGCGGATGTAGACTTCGAGCGCGACGGCAAGGCCGATCACCGTGGTGACGAACACCGCCGCCAGCGCATACCTCACCAGATTGTCGCGCCTGTGGTTGGCCAGGAGCCCGTCCACATCCGCCATGGTCGAGACGAAGAAAGGCGCGGAGTTGACCCGCCGGCTGTCGGTATGGGCGGTGCGTCCGCCTTCGAGCAGCACCGACAGCGAGGCGCCCTCCTGGCCGACCTGGACGTTGGCCGGGAGCTGCGACGAGGTCGGCAGCTCGCCGGTGCGGATCGCGCTGTCGCTGGCGACGATCAGCCCGTCGCGCAGATGATAAAGCGCGATGGCGAAGTCATCGCCCGGGATGAGCTGCCGGTAGAGATCGCGAAAATAGGTAAGCTCATAGGCGGCGGCGATCACGCCGTTGAAGCGCCCATCGCCGTCAATGAGGGCGATCGAGGAGAAAAAATGCGGCGCGCGGCTCAACTCGCCAACCATGAAGTCGCCGGTATAGATGCCGGAGTCCAGCGCATCCTCCCGCTGCAGCGCATAGAAGGGGAAGCCCGAGGCGTCGTTGCCGATGGTCTCCCGGAACGTGCTGGCGACGATGATGCCCTTGGTGTCCACCACCATGGTTGCCCTCAGATAGGGTGGCGCGAAAAAATGGTCGTCAATGATCTGCTGCGCGGACCGGCCGTCATTCGCGATCGAGAGATCCGATTGCAGGGATTCCAGGGTCTGCGCCGTTGCCTCGAAAATCGCTTCGGTGTGCTTTTGCGCCGAGACCGTCGTCACACCCGAAAGGCGCCGGATATCGTTTTGGATCAGCTCGCGCTCGTCGCTGATGTTGACGAACACGGTCGCGAGATAGGATCCGGTAACCAGAAACAACAACAGCAGGCGCAGCCAAAAGCCCGGCGCAGTCTTTTCGTATCTCCCGCCGGTTTCCGCTTGGATGGCACCAGGCGCCTGCATTCCCTAGACCCTCTCGACCTTGGGTGTGAATACGTAACCCGCCCCGTGCTCGGTCTTGATCAGCTTGGGGTTGCGCGGGTCGTCTTCGATCTTCCGGCGCAGACGCAGAATCAGGTAGTCGATGGAGCGGTCGAAGACCGCCTCCGGGTCGCTGCG
>JAKSBY010000780.1 GCA_022360855.1 Sphingomonadales bacterium
AGCGCGGCGCCGCGTGCGGACGTCACCTCCGCGATCTCGACGAGTGGCGCCTTATCGCCGAGCATGGAATAGATGCCTTCGACCACCACCAGCGCTGCCGCGCCCTCCGGCAGGCGGCCGAGGCGTTTGTCGAGATCGGCCGCGTCGTTGTGGCGAAAGCGCACGATATCGGCGGTGCCCATGGCGCAGGCGTCGTAGATCGAGGCGTGGCTGTCGGCGTCGATCAATACGTAGTCGCCCTTGGCGGTGAGCCCGGTAATCATGCCGAGATTGGCCTGGTAGCCGGTGGAGAACACCATGGCGTGTTCGGTGCCGTAGAATTCCTTCAGTGTCTCTTCCAGCGTCTTGTGGCCCGCATAGGTGCCGTTCAGGATGCGGCTGCCGGTCGTTCCGGTACCATAGGCGGCAACGGCTTCCTGAGCCGCCTCGATCGCCGCCGGATGAAAGGTCATGCCCATATAGTTGTTGGTGCCGGCGAGGATCGTCCGCCGACCGCCGACCATGGCCTCGGTCTCCGAAAACACCTCGTCCAGAACGATGTTGAGCGGATCGGGGTCGGAAAAGCCCAGCGACGCGCGCTCCGCGATCAAGGGGTCGTATTTGTCGAACAGATCGGCCATTCAGCGTCCTTGCAGGATCTTTTCCACCGTGTCCGCCACCTGCTGGATGGTCTCCAGATCGGGCAGCAGGTTGAGCGGCAGGATGATGTCGAACTCGTCCTCGATGGCCGCGACGAGATCCATGACCGTCAGTGAATCCAGGTCGAGATCGTCGGCGAATGTCGTCTCGGGCGCGAGTGCGACGTTTTTCTTGTTCAGGGGGCGGATCAGACCGCAGATCCGCTCAAGGATATCGGCATTGCTCAATGTATCGGCTGAGGCGCTCATAGACACTACGGCGTCGGTTGGCTGGAGCCCCTTACTACTATAGCCGCCATGCGGTTGGGAATAGGCAATAGCTCACAAGAGGCCCTGGCCGCGATACCAGTCGAAAGTTCGTCCGAGGCCCGCCTCGAGCCCGGTTTCGGCGCGAAAGCCCAGCACGCGGTTCACCGTATCCGGTCCGGCGACCCAGTCGGAATGCAGAAGCTCGCGCGCCTTCCCCGGCGACAGGAATGCCGGCCGGCCGAGGAGCCGCGCAAGTCCGAAATTTACCCCGGCGATTGCTTTCAGAAGAGGAGACGGGACCGGAAGCGCGCGAATCCGTCTGCCGAGCAGGTCGGCGGCCATGCCGGCAAGGTCGCGATGGCCATATCCGCCGGCGGTGCCGTCGTCGACTTCGAGGGTTCTGCCGACCGCCTCCGCATGTTCGGCCATCGTCGCGATGGCCCGCACCAGATCGTCCACATAGACGACCGAAAACCGGCCCTGGCCTGTGCCCGGGACCGGCGCGATGCCGCGGCGGATGGCGCGGAACAGCTTCAGGATTTCTAGATCGCTGGGGCCGTAGACCGCGGGCGGGCGGAGGATGGACCAGTCCAGCTCGGCCCGTGCCCGTACCGCATCCTCCGCGGCGCGCTTGGTTGCCGCGTAGTCGGAGAGCTGAGGCTCTCGGGCTGCCATGGACGAAACGAGAACCAGCCGTGCC
>JAKSBY010000552.1 GCA_022360855.1 Sphingomonadales bacterium
ACCGCCGGCGCCGGCCAAGAAGCCGGGGGTCGGCGTTTCCGACACTGACGTCCGCGCGGCGACCCTGGATTCGATCCGCGCCCTGATGATGATCCGCGCCTATCGCGTGCGCGGTCATCTGATGGCCGTCCTCGACCCGCTTGGCCTGGAAAAGCGCCCGCCGCATCCGGAGCTGGAGCCGGAAACCTACGGCTTCGGCGAGGCGGACATGGACCGGCCCGTGTTCATCGACAATGTGCTCGGCCTCGAGACCGCAAGCATGCGGGAGATTGTCGAGATCCTGCACCGCACCTACTGCCACCATGTCGGCGTCGAGTTCATGCACATCAACGAGCCCGAGGAAAAGGCGTGGATCCAGTCGCGCATCGAGGGCCGCGACAAGGAGATCCACTTCACGCCCGAGGGCAAGCTGGCGATCCTGCAGAAGATCATCGAAGCCGAAGAATTCGAGAAATTCCTCGCCAAGAAATACACCGGCACCAAGCGCTTCGGCCTCGACGGCGCGGAATCGGCGATCCCGGCTCTGGAGGGCGTGATCAAGACCGGCGGCCATCTTGGTGTGAAGGAGATCGTCATCGGCATGCCGCATCGCGGCCGGCTCAACGTGCTGGCCAGCGTGCTCCAGAAGCCCTATCGCGCCATCTTCCACGAATTCCATGGCGGCTCGGCGCATCCCGACGATGTCGGCGGCTCGGGCGATGTGAAATACCATCTCGGCACCTCGGCGGATCGCGAGTTCGACGGCAACGAGGTGCACCTCTCGCTGGCCGCCAATCCGTCGCATCTGGAAGCCGTCGACCCGGTCGTGCTCGGCAAGGCGCGGGCCAAGCAGAATCAGCGCAACGACGCCGAGCGGTCGCAGGTGTTGTCGGTCCTGCTGCATGGCGATGCGGCCTTCTCCGGCCAGGGACTGGTGGCCGAGTGCTTCATGCTGTCCGGCCTCAAGGGCTACCGCACCGGCGGCACCCTGCATTTCATCGTCAACAACCAGATCGGCTTCACGACGAGCCCGCAATACAGCCGCTCCTCGCCCTACCCGTCGGATATGGCGAAGATCGTGCAGGCGCCGGTATTTCACGCCAACGGCGACGATCCCGAGGCCGTGGTCTTCGCCACCAAGGTAGCCACCGAGTTCCGCCAGCGTTTCCGCAAGGACGTGGTTGTCGACATGTTCTGCTACCGCCGCTTCGGCCACAACGAATCCGACGAGCCGGCCTTCACGCAGCCCTTGATGTACACGAAGATCAAGCAGCACCCGGCCACCTCCAAGATCTACGGCGACCGCCTGATCGGCGAGGGCCTGCTGACGGCGAATGACCTTGCCAACCGGACCGGCGCCTTCCGCGCCCAGCTGGAAGACGATTTTTCGGTGTCGCAGTCGTTCCGGCCCAACAAGGCCGACTGGCTGGAAGGCGCCTGGAAGGGGTTGGAGCGCGCCAAGGGCATTGCCCGGCGCGCCAAGACCGGCGTCGGCGTCAAGACCCTGAAAGCGGTCGGCGACGTGCTGACCACAATCCCGGAAGGCTTCAACGCCCACCGCACCCTGACCCGCATCCTCGACGCCAAGAAGCGCATGTTCGAGACCGGCGAAGGGATCGATTGGGCGACCGCCGAGGCTCTGTCCTTCGGGACCTTGATGCTGGAGGGCTGCCCGGTACGCCTGTCCGGCCAGGACTCCCGCCGCGGCACCTTTTCACAGCGCCATGCGGTCTTCGTCGACCAGAAGACCGAGCACGTCCATATCCCGCTCGAGCATCTGGACGGCGGCGCCCGTTTCGAGGTGATCGACAGCCCGCTTTCCGAAGCCGGGGTGCTCGGCTTCGAATACGGCTTCAGCCAGGCCGACCCGTCCATCCTCGTGCTCTGGGAGGCGCAATTCGGCGATTTCGCCAACGGCGCCCAGGTCATCACCGACCAGTTCATCTCTTCCTCGGAGCATAAATGGCTGCGCATGAGCGGGCTCGTCATGCTGCTGCCGCATGGCTACGAGGGCCAAGGGCCGGAGCATTCCTCGGCCCGGCTCGAGCGTTATCTGCAGCTCTGCGCCGAAGACAATCTGCAGGTCGCCAACTGCACCTCGCCGGCCAACTACTTCCATATCCTGCGCCGCCAGCAGCACCGCAATTTCCGCAAACCCCTGATCCTGATGACGCCGAAATCGCTCCTGCGCCACAAGCGCGCCGTCTCCAGGCTCTCCGAGCTCGGCCCCGGCACGCAGTTTCACCGCGTCCTCTGGGACGATGCCGAGAGCGATCCGGAGACCTCGATCACCCTCAAGCCGGCGCGCGAGATCAAGCGGCTCGTCCTGTGTTCGGGCAAGGTCTATTACGACATCCTCGACGAGCGAGATAAGCGCGGCCAGGACGACACCTACATCATGCGCGTCGAACAGCTCTTCCCCTTCCCGGCCCAGGCCCTGCAGGAGGAGCTGGAACGCTTCACGAGCGCCGACAAGCTGATCTGGTGCCAGGAAGAGCCTAAGAATATGGGCGCCTGGTTCTTCATGGAGCCGCGCCTCGAACGGCTGTTGCAGGAACTACCGGTTACGCGCAAGCGCCCGATCTATGCCGGCCGCTGGGAAAGCGCGTCGACGGCGGCGGGCCTATTGTCGCGCCACAACGAAGAGCAGGCCAAATTGGTCGACGAGGCGTTGACCGTCTGACCGCAGCTAGGAGCGAATAAGGAATGGCCCAGGATATTCAAGTCCCCGCCCTCGGCGAATCCGTCACCGAAGCGATCATCGGCACCTGGTTCAAAAAGCCGGGCGATGCGGTGGCCGTCGACGAGGCCATCGCGGAATTGGAGACCGACAAGGTCGCGATGGAACTCAATGCGCCTGTGGCCGGGGTGTTGAGCGAGATTCTCGCTGAGGAGGGAGACACGGTGGAGGTCGGCGCCGTCGTCGCCCGCGTCGAAGCAGGCGGGGCGGCAGCAGCGGCGGCGCCCGCGCCGGCACCTGAGCCTGCACCGGCGCCCGAGCCGGCCCCCGCGCCAGCTCCGGAACCGGAACCGGCGCCTGCCGCCGAGGCCGAGGCCATGCCCATGTCGCCGGCGGTGCGCAAGCTGGTCAGCGAGCACAATCTGGACCCGGCCGCCATTACCGGCACGGGCAAGGACGGCCGGCTGGTCAAGGCCGACGTTATGGCCGCCATCGAAGCCGGCGGTGCGCCAGCAGCCACTCCGGCGCCCGCTCCCGCCGAAGCCCGCGCGCCGGTGAGCGCCGAGCCGCGGGAAGAACGAGTACGCATGTCGCCGCTCAGGAAGCGCATTGCCCAGCGGCTCAAGGAGGCGCAGAACACCGCCGCCATCCTGACCACCTATAACGAGGCGGACATGACCGCGATCATGGCGGCGCGGCGGAACTACAAGGATCTGTTCGAAAAGAAGCACGGCGCCCGGCTCGGCTTCATGTCCTTCTTCGTCAAGGCCTGCGTGCTCGCGCTGAAAGAGATTCCGGCGGTGAATGCGGAGATCGACGGCGACGAGATCGTCTACAAGAACCACTACGACATCGGCGTGGCCGTGTCCTCGCCCAAGGGGCTCGTGGTACCCGTGGTAAGGGACGCCGATGCGCTTTCCTTCGCCGATCTGGAAAAGGCCATCGTCGATTACGGCCTCGCGGCGCGCGACGGCAAGCTGGCGCTGGAGGACCTGCAGGGCGGCACCTTCACCATCTCCAATGGCGGGGTGTTCGGCTCCTTGATGTCCATGCCGATCCTCAACCCCCCGCAATCGGCCATCCTCGGCATGCACAAGATCGAGGAACGGCCGGTGGTCGAGAATGGCGAGATCGTCATCCGGCCGATGATGTATCTGGCGCTGAGCTACGACCACCGGATCATCGACGGCCGCGAGGCGGTGACCTTCCTGGTCCGCGTCAAGGAGTGCCTGGAAGACCCGAGCCGGTTGCTGCTTGATCTCTAAAACACCCAAAAAGCGAGTGAGGCCAATCAATGAGTGAAGACGCTTTCGACGTTGTTGTGATCGGTGCCGGGCCGGGCGGCTATGTGGCCGCCATCCGGGCGGCGCAGCTCGGCCTGAAGACCGCCTGCGTCGAAAAACGCGCGACCCTGGGCGGCACCTGCCTGAATGTCGGCTGCATCCCCTCCAAGGCGCTGTTGCACGCCTCGGAGCTCTATCATGAGGCGGCGCACGGCATGGCCAAATACGGCGTCAAGGCCGAGAAGGTCTCGGTCGACCTCAAGGCCATGCTGAAATACAAGGACGACGGCGTCGCCGCGCTCACGCAGGGCGTCGAGTTCCTGTTCAAGAAAAACAAGATCGAGCACATCGCCGGCGCGGGCCGCCTCACGGCCAAAGACACTATCGAGGTGGCGCTAAACGCGGGCGGGTCGCGCACCATCACCGCCAAGAACACAATCATCGCCACCGGCTCCGACGTGGCTTCGCTGCCGGGCATCGAGATCGACGAGAAGCAGATCGTCTCGTCCACAGGCGCGCTCGAGCTCGCCAAGGTGCCCAAGCATCTTGTCGTCATCGGCGCCGGCTATATCGGCCTCGAAATGGGCTCGGTATGGGGCCGGCTCGGCGCCAAGGTCACGGTGGTCGAGTTCCTCGACCGCATCACCCCGGGCATGGACGCCGAGATCGCCAAGAACTTCGCCCGCATCCTCAAGAAGCAGGGCCTGGAGATCAAGACCGGCCACAAGGTGACCGGCGTCAAGAAGCTCAAGACCAGCGTCACGGTGACCGTCGAGCCCGCCAAGGGCGGCGATACGTCGGACATCAAATGCGACGTGGTGCTCGTCTCGGTGGGCCGGCGGCCTTACACCGACGATCTCGGACTCGACGCCGTTGGCGTCGCCATGGACGATCACGGCCGCGTCAAGGTGGACGGGAGCTTCGCCACCAACGTGCCCGGCATCTGGGCGATCGGCGACGTCATCGAGGGGCCGATGCTGGCCCACAAGGCGGAAGACGAGGGCATGGCCTGCGCCGAGAACATCGCCGGGCTCACCGGCATGGTCAATCACGACGTCATCCCCGGCGTCGTCTACACCATGCCCGAGGTGGCCGGCGTCGGCAAAACCGAGGAAGAGCTCAAGGAGGCGGGCGTCGACTACAAGGTCGGCAAATTCCCCTTCTCCGCCAACAGCCGCGCCAAAGCCAATCTTCAGACCGACGGCCTCGTCAAGATCCTGGCCGACGCCAAGACCGACCGGGTCCTGGGCGTACACATGATCGGCGTCGACGCCGGCAACATGATCGCCGAGGCCGCCATCGCCATGGAGTTCGGCGCCTGCTCCGAAGACATCGCGCTGACCTGCCACGCCCACCCGACCCATACCGAGGCGGTCAAGGAAGCCGCGCTGGCGGTGCATGGCCGGGCGATTCACATCTGATCCGCCCCCCTCACCCCAGCCCTCTCCCTTGAAGGGAGAGGGAGGGACCCGCGTCAGCGGGAGGGTGAGGGTGACCGAAAGACTTACGCCTTCGGGTGCGCCTGGGCGTAGACGTCGGCAAGCCGTGCGGTATCGACTTCGGTATAGTGCTGGGTGGTCGAGAGGTTGGCGTGGCCGAGAAGCTCCTGGATCGTCCTCAAGTCGCCGCCGGCGGCCAGCAAGTGCGTAGCGAAGGAATGGCGTAGCGCGTGCGGCGTTGCCGTCTCAGGCAAGCCGATCGCCCGGCGCGCGCGGGCGACGGCGGCCTGCACCGGGCGCGGGCCGAGCCGGCCACCTCGGACGCCGACAAAGAGCGGCCCGGCGCCATCCAGCGTGTAAGGACAGAGCCGTAGATACGCATCGACCGCCTCGCGGATCACCGGCAGGACCGGCACGATGCGTTGCTTCTGCCGCTTGCCGGTGACCTTCAGAGAGTCCCGCAACGGCGCATCGCCGCGCGTGAGCGACAGCGCCTCGGCGATCCTGAGGCCGGCGCCATAGAGCAGCAGCAGGATCGCCAGGTCGCGCGCCTGCACCCAATCCGCATCGCCGCCACCGCCGGTCGCGGTCTCCAGCAGCGCCTCGGCCCCCTCCTTGCTGAGCGGGCGCGGCACGCCGGGCCGGAATTTCGGGCTCCTCAGCGCCGAGATGCCGGCATTCTCCAGCCCATGACGGCGCTCCAGATGGCGAAAGAAGGCACGCAACGACGACACCGACCGGGCCAGCGAGCGCGGTGTCAGCCCTTCCATGCGCCGCGCCGCCAGAAAGGCGCGAAAGTCCCGCACGCTGAGCGTTTCCAGGTCCTTCCGCTCGGGCTCGGCGCCCAGGTGGTCGGTCAGAAAGGCGATGAACCGGCGCACGTCCCGGCCATAGGCCGCCACCGTATGCGCCGACGCGCGCCGCTCGCGTTCCAGAGTGTCCAGCCACTCGGCCAGCAGGGTCGCCGCGGAGGTGGGCGCGTCCGCCATGCGCCCTAGAGGATGGATTGCCCGGTATCGGCCCAGTCCTTGAGGAAGGCGTCGAGCCCCTTGTCGGTCAGCGGGTGGTTGACCAGCTTGCGGATCACCTCCGGCGGCACGGTCACCACATCGGCGCCCATCAGCGCCGCCTCCAGCACGTGCAGCGGATGGCGCACCGAGGCCACCAGGATCTCGGTCTCGAAATCGTAATTGTCGTAGATCGTGCGGATGTCCTCCACCATGGCCATGCCGTCCTGGCTCACGTCGTCGTGCCGGCCGACAAAGGGCGAGATGAAGCTGGCCCCGGCCTTCGCCGCCAAAAGCGCCTGATTGGCCGAGAAGCAGAGCGTGACATTGACCTTGGTGCCCTCGCCCGTGAGCACCTTGCAGGTCTTCAGCCCATCCATGGTCAGCGGCACTTTTATCGTCACATTCTCGGCGATCCCGGCCAGCTTGTGGCCCTCGGCGAGCATGGTCTCGTGGTCGGTGGCCACGGTCTCCGCGCTCACCGGCCCGTCGACGATGCGGCAGATCTCGGCGATGGTTTCCAGGAAGTCGCCGCCCGCCTTCTTGATCAGGGAGGGATTGGTGGTGACACCGTCCAAAAGCCCGGTCGCGGCCAGCTCGCGGATATCGTCCAGATTGGCGGTGTCGACGAAGAACTTCATGGGGCCTCCCGAGATCCGGCTGCTGATGACGCCCTGCTGGTAGCGCGCCGGGCGGCGAGATGCAAGGACCGAGACGGTGCATCCGCGATTGCCAGCCTTCGCCCGCCTCCCCTATCTTGCGGCGATGTCTTTGGACGCTCTCCAAAACCGGCTTCACGTGCTCTTGCCGCTCTCGCTCAAGGGGCCGCTGGACTACGCAAGCGACACGCCCGTACCGCCCGGCAGCTTCGTACGCGTGCCGCTCGGCGGGCGGGAAGCTACGGGTGTCGTGTGGGAGTCGGGTGATGACCGCGATCCGCTCCCCGCGGGGCAGCTCAAGCCGATCATTGACGTTCTGGACGCGCCGCCCCTGCCCGAGGGTCTGCGCAAATTCGTCGACTGGACCGCCAGTTACTACGTGCAGCCGCAGGGCAATGTACTACGCATGGCCATGAGCGCGCGCGCCGCCTTGCGCCCGCCACCGACACAGACGCTCTACGTGCTGACCGATCCCGACTGCGCCCGGCCGACACCGGCGCGCAAGCAGCTCATCGCCGCCGTCACCGACACAACCCCGCGCAGCGTCAAGGACCTGGCCGAACTGGGCGGGGTGTCGGTCGGTGTCGTACGCGGCATGATCGACGCCGGCGCATTCACGCGGCTCGACGTCGCCCGCGATTCGCCCTATCCCGAGCCGGACCCGGACGCCCCCGGCCCTGGATTGTCACCTTCCCAGCGCGCGGCCGCGGATGCGCTGCGCGCGCTTGTTGCGGCCGGCGCCTATCAGCCCGTGCTGCTGGAGGGCGTGACCGGCTCGGGCAAGACCGAGGTCTATTTCGAGCCCATCGCCGAGGCCTTGGCGGCCGGCGGGCAGGCTGTGGTGCTGCTGCCGGAGATCGCCCTGACCAACCATCTGCTGGAGCGTTTCGAGGCCCGCTTCGCCGCGCGGCCCGTGGTCTGGCATTCGGATATCCCGCAGATCGAGCGGCGCCGTGCCTGGCGCGCCATCGCCAAGGGCGAGGCGCGGCTCGTCATCGGCGCCCGCTCTGCCCTCTACCTGCCCTATCCCAAGCTCGGGCTGATCATCGTCGACGAAGAGCACGACCCTTCTTTCAAGCAGGAGGACGGCGTTCCCTACCATGCCCGCGACATGGCGGTCTTACGCGCCTCCATCGAGGGCATCCCGGTGGTGCTGGCGAGCGCGACGCCGTCGCTTGAGACCCTGACCAATGTGGCGCAGGGCCGGTACCTCAGGCTGCATCTGGAAGAGCGCCACGGCGCCGCTGCCCTGCCCAAGGTCGCTGCCATCGACATGCGGGAGCAAAAGCTCGATTCGGGCCGCTGGCTCTCGCCCGCCCTGGCCGATGAGGTGCGCGCCACCCTGGAGCGTGGCGAGCAGGCGCTCTTGTTCCTCAATCGCCGGGGCTACGCGCCGCTGACCATCTGCCGCGCCTGCGGCAGCCGCATCGAATGCCCGCACTGCACCTCCTGGCTGGTGGAGCACCGCTATACCCGGGAACTGAAATGCCATCACTGCGGCTACGCCACGCCGATCCCCGCCCGCTGCCCGGCCTGCGAGACGGAGGGATCGTTGGTGCCGTCCGGCCCGGGCGTCGAGCGGCTGGCGCAGGAGGTTGCGGAGCGCTTCCCCACCGCGCGGCAATTGGTGATGGCCTCAGACACCCTGACCGGGCCCGCCAAGGCGCATCAGATGATCGCCGCCATCGCGGCCGGCGAAGTAGATATCGTGATCGGCACCCAGCTCGTCACCAAGGGC
>JAKSBY010000189.1 GCA_022360855.1 Sphingomonadales bacterium
AGAACGGCGTCATGGCAAAGTCGTCGGCCATCCAGTCGACGTTGGCCAGCTTGGCGGCAGCCGAAAAATCGTCCCCCACGGCCGCCAGCTTTCCGCCTTCGGCCGAAAACCGGAACGACAGGGGGTTCCAGACGTATTCGGTGGGCGTGTTGCGCGTCAGCGCGCGGTCGGCGGCGGAGCCGGTTCCGCGCAACACGATCTCGCCATCGTCCACCCGTGCGAAAACCGAGCGGTCCCAATTGGGCGTTTCATAGATCGGCCGATCCGGCGTTTGCGGAAAGCGCCGCGCGAAGGGCCTGGGTTGGGCGGCCGTGACATGCTCCAATTCCGCCCCGGCAAGATCACGCGCCGATCCTGACGCCAGGTCCAGTGCCGAGACGGCATCACCGTCGAAAAAATACACCTGCCCCGCCGTGGCCGCCGGGCGGCCGTTGTCCAGAGAGAACGCCGCGCTCACACGCCGCTGAGCAAAATCCTCCAGATCGACGCGCCAGATGCCGGGCTCGCGGGCGTTGTCCTCCGAAAAGGCAAGGGCACCATCGCCGATCCAGCGCGCCGTGACGGTTCCGCCGCGCACGGTCTGGGCCAAGTTATATTGCTGTTCGATGACCGCGAGGTCGATCTCCGACGCCTGAGCCGCAAACGCTGCCGCGGCAACGGCGACACTCGCCACCCAGGTCGCAATCCTCCTGCGAACGGCGCCGATCATGACCTATTGGCCCCTGGCGATCGGCAGGGACAGCGTCGACGTTCGATCCCCTGCCCGTTCGATGGTGATCGTTGTCGACGCATCGGTCGACGGCAGTTCGAAATTGTCCGCGTCAGCACCCGTGATGGTGAAGCGCAGGCGCTCGCCGGCGGCGATTTGCTCGGCGATCGGCAGCATGGCGAAATGCAGCCGCGCCGTCGTTTGGGTCAGCGGCGGTGCCGCCTCGACATCGGCGCGGGAATGCGTCGGCCACGGCAGGCCCATGGTGTCGTAAGGGGCCGTCCCCAACGTTCGGTGCGAGGCGCGCAGATTGCCCTCGGTCAGATACTGCGCCTCGCCGCCCTCGGTGATGCGCTCCAGATAAACGAAAACATCCGCGTCCGGCGCCGAGGCGGAGACGTACAGGGTCACGATCGGATGGCCGACGATGTCGAACGGGGCCGCGGCCGGCTCGGTGACATAGACAAGCCCCTTCTCGCCATTGGCGGCAAGGTCCGGCAGCACC
>JAKSBY010000410.1 GCA_022360855.1 Sphingomonadales bacterium
AAACCGTTGCCTGGTACCGGCGACGAGCTTTTGCGAGTGGACCGACAGCCGGCCCAAACGGAAGATCTGGTTCTCACTCGAAGAGACCGAGATCTTCGCCTTTGCCGGGCTGTGGCGGCGCTGGACCGGTGTGATCAAGGACAAACGGCAGGACTTGAACGTCTTCGCGTTCCTGGTTTGCGAGCCCAACGGGCTGGTGGAACCGGTCCATGCCAAGGGTATGCCCGTGATCCTGAAGCCGGACGACTACGACGCCTGGCTCACCGGCACGCCCGACCGGGCCGCGCGGCTGCAACGGCCTTTCCCGGCGGAAGAAATGTGCAAAGCCGAGCCGGCAGAGCCCGCAGACGACCAGATTCGCCTGCTCTAGACGGGAATTTGGTAAAGCCCTGAAACTGTCGGAAAATTTTACAACTTCATGATGCCAAATCTTGTGAAATTTCCCTAACCCACTAAAATGTAAAGACTTTCGCATTTTTGGTGCGGAACTTGCATGGGGATTGTCAGCGGATAGAGTGTCATGTTTGCGTCTTGGAAATATCGCACGACCGGGCTGGTTACGGCGGCAACGGCGTTGCTCGTGGTCTCAACGAGTGCTTCGGCACTGGTCGTCGGCGGCCAGGAAGCCGTGCAGGAGGTCGTCGAGGGGTGCGACGCTTATGCGCTGACCGGCGGCAAGCTGGCTCCCTCGCTGATGTTTACCGTCTCGGACGCCGCCGAGTCCTTGGGCACGATGCCGGTCTACATGGAAGACACGGAAGCCGATCAGGCCCTGGCACTGTATACCGAGGACGAGGGGTTCAGCCTGGATCTGACCGAGGCGTCAAAACCCGGAACCGGCCAGCTTGCCGAGCTCGCCGCCTTGCAGCTCGTGCCGCTGCAGACCGATGCGTCGCAGGCCATGCTCGCGCTCGACGTCATGACGGCGCGCGACGTTTGCGGCGCCGAACATTTCGATCAACACAGCCTGTGGTTTCTCTATGGCCTCATCAACAGTCTGGTGACGGTCAATCTCAATACCGGCTCCATCTCCGGGACATCGCTTCCATGGGTATTGAGCATCGGCAGCGTGTTTAATCTGATCGATCTCGGCACCTTTGTGCTGCACGACCAGATTCAGCCGGTCCTGCTCGACCCGGAAAACGCCATCTCGGCCGCCACCTATGTCGACGTGTTGCCATGGCTGGTCGTTGAGACGACACGGATCGGGCCGACGTGGATTTATTACTTTCACGCCGAACACTGGCGTTTTGCCTACGATACTTACGGCTATCAGAACGTCACCGGATACTCCTCCGCGCCGCCCGGCAGCGGGAGTTCGTCGCACTCGTCGATCATCTATGTCGGCTCCAGCCGCGGCGGCGGCAACGGCGGCGCAAGCGGTGGCGGCGGCCCAACCGCGGACTCGGTCGAGATTCTGATCCCGCCCTGGATGAAATCGCCGATTTTCTGGATCTTGAGCGCGGCCGGCCTGCTCGGCGCCGCACGCTGGCTGGCCACGGTCTAACCTC
>JAKSBY010000052.1 GCA_022360855.1 Sphingomonadales bacterium
CAACAGCAGAGGCCCTACCAACTCATCAAGCGGTTGACGGGAGCACAGGCGCGGCTCTGATGACGGCGGGCGTCATAGCCCCATTGCGAGACAGCCGACGCCTGTGCGCCGGGTCCGGGGTGGCCACCCCAGACCCGGCACCCCATCATGCGGGGATGACCCAACTATACAAAACCATCAACAGACAATTGCGAGGAGCGCCAGCGACGCGGCAATCCAGAGATGCCGGAGAGCCCATCGCCACGAGATCGCCGCGGCGCTTGTGCGCCTCGCGATGACAGCGAGTACAGCCATGTCATGCCAGCCCGAAACGCGCTAGCCGGCGACGACCGTTTCCTCGGGGCTCCCGGTGACCGCCTCGATGTCGAGCCGCGCCATGGGTGACGGCTTGGGCTGCGGTGCGCCGACCACATTGCCCCGGAGATTGTCGACGCCAAAGGCGATCAGGCGGCGCGCCAGCTCGGGGTCGTGCACGTCCCACACATTGGACTGCAGCTTGGCCGCCGCAGCGCGCTCCGCAAAATCGCAGAGCTTTTCCAAATTCTCGACGGTGTTCTCGTAGCGGCCGTCAGCCACGGTCGAGACGCCAAGAAAGCCGCGCCCGGTCAGCCCGTTCAGCGAGATCCGCCCCGCGGGGATGCGAAAGCTGACGCCGCGGCCATAGGGGATGAGCTGTGCGGCGCGCTTGGCCAGATGGCTCGACCAGCTGTGGTCGTCGGCGCCGAGAATCTCCCAGACCAGCAGGCGGCGCAGTTTCTCCGCCACCGACCGGCAGATGCCGAGATAGGACGCGACGCTTGAGGTGCGCGTCAAGGTCGGCAGGTGAACCGGCACGCTGATCATCACGACATCGCTGTTACGTTCCATCTCCTGGAGGTCGACCAGCGCGCGTTTGAGCGTGATGCAGTCGATCA
This sequence comes from Sphingomonadales bacterium, assembly GCA_022360855.1. Taxonomy (GTDB): domain Bacteria; phylum Pseudomonadota; class Alphaproteobacteria; order Sphingomonadales; family JAKSBY01; genus JAKSBY01. The sequence goes on from JAKSBY010000052.1 coordinate 915, forward strand.
GCAGAAGATGATCCGCCATGCCCTCGAGCGCTTTCAGGTTGGCCAGCGGCATCGAGCTGGAGGCGTAGTCGAGGACCGCCTGGCAGCCGAAGACGCTGATCACACCGCGCGTGGTGCTCCACACCGGCAGATACTCGAATCTCAGGCCCTTCGGCGACGGGACGATACTGTCCAGGAGATCAAAGAGCTTCGCGTTGTCTTCTTCGGACACGCCCGGTAGCGGGGTTTCCCCGGCACCTCCGTCGGGCCCGGCGTCCGGCCGAATGTCGGCGGCAGCGGCCTGAGTCTTTGCTTCCTCGTCCCGCGCTGCCAGTTCGCGCTTGGCGGTCGCGATGATCTTCAGCAGGGACGCCTCGCGGAGCGCGGCCTGAGCGCTCCGATTGCCTTCCCGGAGGAGTTCGTCCAATTCCGCCTCCGCCTCCCGGATCAACCCCCGAAACTGATCGAACCAGTCGGCCGCGTCGCTCGCGCCGGAGACCGCGCTTTCATGCCTGACCTCCTCGGCCGTTTCGAAACATTCGGAGAGGTTCGTCATGAAGCCGGTTCTGAAGACATCCTCGAGATCCGTTACAGACGCACCGATTCCGAGATCGCCCTGCAGCGCGCTGGTGCCCAGCACCTTGGTGACCACTTCGTTTGCAAGCGCGTCCATCTTTTCTTCCGCCGTGGCGCTTTCCTCGGAGCCGAACATGATGAAATACTGGGCGTGGTCATGGCGGAAATAGCGGTCTCCCGGACCCAGGCGCATATCCAGAAGCAGCTTGATGTGTTTGTGAATCCGCGGCTCGACGGACTCCCACTCGTCACCCATCCGCTCGCGAACCTTTTCGAGATTGAGCAGTTTGAGGCTACCCGCCGCGCTTCGTGAACTCTCTAGTTCATCTTGCATTTCGACTTCGAATTCTCATCGATGCGAGCCGCAGAAGAGGTTCCCGTCGATAGCTCCCTGCAAACAACTTTCGGAACCAGGCTCCCAACTCGCTAAGTTAAGGAAAACGGCCTTAAGAGTTGGTAAACGAAAGGTTGAGGACGGCGGACCGATTCCACAGCTGACCCGCCAAAACACCCGTTACCGGCGCTACAGAACCCGCCAAGGCGCGGAAGACTGCTTAAGATCTATGACATGTGCGCCAAGCTTCGCTGCAG
>JAKSBY010000756.1 GCA_022360855.1 Sphingomonadales bacterium
CCGCATGAGCGGTCGGTGTTTCCGGAATCCAGTCGGTACGTTTTCGGTCGGCCATCCCCCATCCTTCCTCTCTGGCAATGCGCTTAAAGCGAGAGAGAAATGCTAGTTTTTCTACGTGATTTTGTCAATTGTCTGTACTACGCGACCCGTCGTCGCTATCGGATGTTTATCTTTTGTTCCGGATCGGTCCTGGCTAAAATCAGGCCCTTTGTTACAGGGACCAAAAGGGGGCGCCCATGCCGGGACCGATCATCAACGTCGCCGACTCCGAACCGCATTCCGGAGTACACGGCGACTACTTCGCCTATGAAATGACCGAGCTGTCGCTGCCCCTGGGCGGCAAGGCCATCGGCGCCAACATCACCCGGGTGCCGCCGGGAAAGGCGGCTTTCCCGCTGCACCACCATTTTGGCGAGGAAGAGCATTTCTTCATCCTCGGCGGCACCGGCATCCTGCGCTACGGCAGCGAGGCTTATCCGGTCAAACCGCAGGACTACATCGTCAACCTGCCCGGCGGGCCGGAGACGGCGCATCAGCTCGTCAACACTGGCGCGGAAGATCTCGTCTATCTGGCGATCTCCAACATGGCGGTGCCCGAGGTGGTCGGCTTTCCGGATTCGAACAAGACCATGTCGCGCATCGACGACCGCTGGCAGCCGGACTCGCGCTTCTTCGTTCCCGATTCCGCCAAGGGCGAAGGACAGAGCTGGGATGGCGAGGACGGTCGCGAGGTTGCGAAGATCGTGAAGGGTTAGGGTTCAGCCGGCGCGCCGCGCAGGCTCCTGTTGTCGAGCCTCGGCCAGGGGCAGTTTGAACACCAGATGCGTGATCCGCTTGCCGTCGGACCGGGTCAGGATGCCGCCGCCCGCATCTTCGGCAAGCAGGCGCAGGATGCGCAAGGCGCGCACCGGCAGTTCGTCATCGTCTTGGAATTCAAGCCCGTCGCCGGGCAGCGGGAAGACGATGCGCGCCACGCCTTTGGGCCCCGCCCCCACCCTGATCTTCATCTTGCCGTCGCCGTCGAGGTCGTTCGCCAGATCGAGCGCCGCCCGGGTCATGCGTGCGAGCAGCCCACGGCGAAAATGGATCGGCGTGGCCTCGGACTTTTTTGACATCTTGACTTTGATCTCGCGGTCATCGCGTTCCTGCTTCCAGCCCTTGAGTGCGTCGGCGACTGCCGGAAGCGCGTCAAACGGCTCGGCGCTTTCGGGCGCGGTGCGCGCCTCGACCGCGGCGACGGTGGTCTCGATCACATTGCGCAGGGCCTCGGCTTCGCCGATCACCCGCCGCGCCTGTTTGATCGCCCGCTTGGTCTTCTTGGCTTTTGTCGCCTTGACGATGTCCCGCCCGGCGTCGACGATGCGGTCGGCATGGCGGCCGGCGTCCTCGGCGAGGCCGTGTAGCAGCTTTGGCGGCGGCGCCTTCTCATCCGCGGGAGCTGCTTGCGGCGCCGGTGTCGCTGCCGGCCGCGCCAAGCCGCGATAGCCTTCGAACTGGCCGTCCTTCAAGGTGAACAA
>JAKSBY010000460.1 GCA_022360855.1 Sphingomonadales bacterium
CCACCGCCACCGCCGAGGCCATCCTGATGGCGCGCCGCATCACCCGGCGCAAGCGCGCGGTGCTCTCCGGAGGCCTGCATCCGCATTATGTGGATGTGGCCAAGACCATGACCCGGTTCACCGACGATGAACTGCATGTTCTTGCCGCAGACGCGGGCCTGCCGGATGCGGACGTTGAAGCGTTGATCGCGGCCATCGACGGCGAAACCTCCTGCGTCGTCGTGCAGACCCCGAACGTGTTCGGCCACCTCGTCGATCTCCGCCCGATCGCCGCCGCCGCGCATGAGGCCGGCGCGCTCTTGGTCGCGGTCGTCACCGAGGTGGTGTCGCTCGGCGCCGTCCTCTCTCCTGGCGAGATGGGCGCGGATATCGTCGTCTGCGAGGGCCAGTCCATCGGCAACGGGCTCAATTTCGGCGGCCCCTATCTCGGCCTGTTTGCCGCCCGCGACAAGCATGTGCGGCAGATGCCGGGCCGCCTGGCGGGTGAGACCACGGATGCCGACGGCCGGCGCGGCTACGTGCTGACCTTGTCGACCCGCGAGCAGCATATCCGCCGCGAACGCGCGACCAGCAACATCTGCACCAATTCCGGGCTCTGCGCGCTGGCCTTCACGATCCACATGACGCTCATGGGCGAGGCCGGCCTGCGCAAGCTCGCCGCCGCCAATCACGCGCGCGCCTGCCAGCTCAAGGCACGGCTTGAGGCGATCGACGGCCTCGAGGTCCTCAACCGGGCCTTTTTTAACGAGATCGCCGTGCGGCTGCGCGAGCCGGCGGCACCTGTCGTCTGCCATTTGGCCGATGACCGGGTGCTGGCTGGCGTGCCGGCCGCGCGGCTCTACCCGGACCGGGAGGATCTGGAGCACGTCCTGATCATGGCCGCGACCGAATGCACGACCGACGAGGACATCGATGCGCTGGCCTCGGCGTTCGAGGAGGTGCTGGCATGATGAACCGGCAGGGACGGCCGAGCGCCCCCGAGACGGCTGGCGGCGAAAACGAGACGACGACGACCTTCACCGGCCATCGCGGCCTCGATCATGACGAGCCTCTGATCTACGAGATCGGCGATCCTGCGGTTTCCGGTGTCGATATCGAGGAGGTCGCGAACGACGCGCCGGCCCTGGGCGGGCTTGAGCGCAGCCGGCCGATTGGTCTCGCCGGGCTCTCGGAACCGCGCGCGGTACGTCATTACACGCGGCTCAGCCGCAAGAACTACGCCATCGACGTGGGGCTCTATCCGCTCGGCTCCTGCACCATGAAGCACAACCCCCGGCTCAACGAGAAGGCCGCGCGGCTGCCCGGTTTCCTCGACATCCATCCGCTGCAGCCGGAAACTACGGTGCAGGGCGCGCTCAAGCTGATGGACGAGCTGCGGCACTGGCTCCAGGAGCTCACCGGCATGCCCGGTGTCGCACTCTCGCCCAAGGCCGGCGCCCATGGCGAGCTTTGCGGCCTGATGACGATCCGCGCCGCGCTCGAGGCGGCCGGCGATGCCCGCGAGATCGTGCTGGTCCCGGAATCGGCGCACGGCACCAACCCGGCCACCGCGGCGCAGTGTGGCTACCGTGTGAAGGCCATCGCCGCCAACGACCGCGGCCGGGTCGATCTCGACGCCTTCCGTGAGGCCATCGACGAGACCGTGGCCGCGGTCATGCTGACCAATCCGAACACCTGCGGGCTTTTCGAGAACGACATCATCGAGATCGCAGAGGCGGTGCATGCGGCCGGCGCCTTCTTCTACTGCGACGGGGCAAACTTCAATGCCATCATGGGCCGGGTGCGGCCCGGCGACCTCGGCATCGACGCCATGCACCTCAACCTGCACAAGACCTTCTCCACGCCGCATGGCGGCGGCGGGCCGGGCTCGGGCCCGGTGGTCTTCTCCGAGGCGCTGGCGCCGTTCCAGCCGGTGCCCTGGGTCGAGGGCGAACACGCGCTGCACCTGCACGAGACGGTCGGCGAGGACGATACCGCCTTCGGCCGCATGACCGCGTTTCACGGCCAGATGGGCATGTATGTGCGAGCACTCGCCTTCATGATGAGCCACGGCGCCGATGGCCTGAAACAGGCGGCGGAAGACGCGGTCCTGAACGCCAACTATGTGCTCGCCCGGCTCGGCGATGTGATGACGCCATCCTTCGACGGCCCCTGTATGCACGAGGCCCTGTTCGACGACCGCTTCCTCAAGGATACCGGCGTCTCCACCCTGGACTTCGCCAAGGCGATGATCGACGAGGGCTTCCACCCCATGACCATGTATTTCCCCCTGGTCGTGCACGGCGCCATGCTGATCGAACCGACGGAATCGGAGACCAAGTCCAGCCTCGACGAGTTCATCGAGACGCTCCGTGAGCTTGTGAAAACGGCGCTGGCCGGCGAGACGAGGCGCTTTACCGAGGCGCCGCGCCTGGCGCCTATGCGGCGGCTCGACGAGACCCGGGCGGCGCGCCAGCCGGTGCTGCGCTGGACCGCCCCAGAGGAAGCGGAGGCCGCGGAGTAGGCGAACTCATTGGCCGGCCGGGAGCGCTTTTTGTCTTGAAAATCAAAATATAAAGATATCTTTATACTTGCTCGGTAGCCTATGCCGGAGTATAAGCTCGGGCCGATTCGAGCTTTGGGTCGACCACCCCGACCTGCCCCTTCAACGGAGTTTCCCGATGAACGCCTTCACCGATTTCAAAGTGGCGGATCCCGCCCTTGCCGAATGGGGTCGTCGCGAGATCGCGATCGCCGAGACCGAGATGCCGGGCCTGATGGCCTTGCGCGACGAGTATGCCGGCAAGAACCCCCTGGCCGGCGCGCGCATCGCCGGTTGTCTGCATATGACGATCCAGACCGCGGTGCTGATCGAAACCCTGGCTGAGCTCGGCGCCGAGATCCGCTGGAGCTCGTGCAACATCTTCTCGACCCAGGACCACGCGGCCGCGGCGATTGCCGATCGCGGCATTCCCGTCTTCGCCTGGAAGGGCGAGACCGAGGAGGAGTTCGACTGGTGCATCCACCAGACCATCACCGGCCCCGGCGACTGGACGCCCAACATGATCCTCGACGACGGCGGCGACCTGACCCTGATGATGCACAACCAGTATCCGGAGCTGATGGCCGCGGTGAAGGGCATCTCCGAAGAGACCACGACCGGCGTCCTGCGGCTCTATCAGATGGAGAAGGAAGGCAAGCTTTTGGCGCCGGCCATCAACGTCAACGACTCGGTCACCAAATCGAAATTCGACAATCTCTACGGCTGCCGCGAAAGCCTGGTCGACGGCATCAAGCGCGCCACCGACGTCATGGTCGCGGGCAAGCTCGCCGTGGTCAACGGCTATGGCGATGTCGGCAAGGGCTCGGCCGCCAGCCTTCGGAGCCAGGGCGCCCGCGTCGTGGTGACGGAAGTCGACCCCATCTGCGCCCTCCAGGCGGCCATGGAGGGCTACGAGGTCTCGACCATGGAAGATGTCGCACCCGTCGGGGACATTTTCGTTACCGCCACAGGCAATATCGACGTCATCACCCAGGACCACATGCGCGCCATGAAGGACCGCGCCATCGTCTGCAATATCGGCCATTTCGACAACGAGATTCAGATCGAGGCGCTCGCCAACTACAAGTGGGAAGAAGTCAAGCCGCAGGTCGATGAGGTCGAGTTCCCGGACGGTAAGCGCCTCATCGTCCTCGCCAAGGGCCGGCTCGTCAATCTCGGCTGTGCCACGGGCCACCCGAGCTTCGTCATGAGCGCGTCGTTCACGAACCAGGTGATGGCGCAGATCGAGCTCTGGCACAACCACGCCAATTACGAGAACAAGGTCTACGTGCTGCCCAAGCATCTCGACGAAAAGGTCGCCTCGCTGCATCTCGAGCGCCTCGGCGCCAAGCTCACCGAGCTGACCGCGGAGCAGGCCGACTATATCGGTGTCGACAAGGCTGGCCCGTTCAAGGGCGACGCCTATCGGTACTAGTCCTCGTCAGACAAATCGACCCGGCGGATGGCGGTGATCTCGCCGCCTTCGTCGCGGCGGATGCGCCGGCGTACGTCGACTAAAGGCTCGATGCCGGCCGCCATATGCACCGTGGCGTTGGCGTGCAGGAGCCGGGCTTCGTCCAGCATGATCCCGACATGGCCGGGGAAGAACACGAGATCGCCGCGCCTGACGTTGGCCACCTCGGGACCGCGCCCGAGATTCGTGCCGATCGTCGCTGCCTGATCCGCCGAATCGCGGAGCACCGGTACCCCGGCGAGATCGAGCGCCACCTGGACGAGGCCGGAACAGTCGATGCCTGCCGCCGTCCGCCCACCCCACAGATAGGGCGCGCCGAGGAGGCGCTCCGCCGTGGCTGTGAAATCGGTGATTCGCTCGGAAAGTGGCGCGACATGCTGAGCCGGGACATAGCCGCCGGCCGCCGGCAGATAGGCGCCCTCTGCGTCTCCCGTCACGGTGAGCCGCGCGCCCATGGGCAGGTTCGAGACCGGTGGCGCGCGGAAGTCCGGTGCCGGGTAGAGGTGACTCGCCGGCGCCGTCACCCGGTGCGTCGCTTTCGGCCCCGGCCGGTCGAGCGCGGCCGCTTGCACATAACCGACATAGCCGTCCGCCTCCGCTTGGCCCCAGGCCCAGCCGTCGGTTTCGTCATAGACGGCGAAGGCCTCGCCATAGAGGAGCTCGGTCAGCATCTCGGCGGTGGCGTCGGGCCGTGGCCTGAGCGGCAGTGAAGATGCGACGGCCCGCGTGGCGACGTCAGGCGCGAAACGTTCGGCGGTGACGCGGCCTTGGAGCCACTCCGCCGCCACGTCCGGCCGTGCCGGGGTCAGCCGTGGCTGGCCGCTCACGCCGTAGCGGGCGAGGATGGCCGGCTCAGCGCCTGCCATTTCCGGCAACCTCGGCTTCGCCCGCTGCCACGCGCTCGGCGAGCTCGCTGAGATGCACCGCGCCGGCCACGGTCCTCTGCACCAGCACGTTGCGGCCGTCGTCCGGATCGCGCTTGCGTTTGACGAAGCCGAGCGCCTGGAGCCGGTCGAGCGCGCGGGTGATCACCGGCTTGGTGAGCCCGAGCCGGGCGGCGAGCCCGCGCACGGTGTGCGGCGGCTCTTCGGTATAGATGCTGAGCAGCACCGCCATCTGGCGATTGCTGAGATCGGGCGCGCCGGCGGCCATGCCGGCGACCAGTACGTGCCGCAACAGCCGGAGCGCTGACTGGTCTTGGCCCATGCCCCGTCAGCCGCCGCCGTAGCGGGCGGCGAGCACCGAAAAGGCGGCGCGCATGGCGCACGCCTCGCCGCCCTTGGGCCGGCCCGGCTTGGCCTCCGGGTTCCAGGCAAAAATGTCGAGATGGGCGTAGGCGCCGGCCTCGACGACGAAGCGGGTCAGGTACAGCGCCGCGGTGATGGCGCCGGCAAAGGGACCGTCGGAGATGTTGTTGAGATCGGCGACCGGGCTTTTCAGCAAGTCGTGATAGGGCGCCCAGAGCGGCATGCGCCAGACCGGATCGTACAGCGCCGCGCCCGCCGCCGCCAGCTCCTCGGCCAGGGCATCGTCGGCGGTGAACAAGGCCGGCAGATCGGGCCCGAGCGCGACACGCGCGGCGCCGGTCAGGGTCGCGAAGTCGAGGATGAGGTCGGGCGCCTCCTCGTCGGCCAGCGCCAGAGCGTCGCAGAGGACGAGCCGGCCTTCGGCATCGGTGTTGCCGATCTCGACCGTCAGCCCCTTGCGCGTGGTGATGATGTCGCCAGGGCGGAAGGCGCCGGCGGAAACGGCGTTCTCCACCGCCGGGATCAGCACCCGCAGCCTGACCGGCAGCGCCGCCGCCATGACCATGCGCGCGAGGCCGAGCACATGCGCGGCCCCGCCCATATCCTTCTTCATCAGCCGCATGCCGGCCGCGGTCTTGAGGTCGAGCCCGCCGGTATCGAAGCAGACGCCCTTGCCGACGAGCGTCACGCGGGGCGCGTCGGCGTCGCCCCAGGTGACGTCGATCAGCCGGGGCGGCTCATGGGCGGCGCGGCCGACCGCGTGGATCGTCGCGAAGTTCTGCTCGAGAAGCGCATCGCCGGTGGTCACCGTGATCGCCGCGTCGAATTCCTTCGCCAGCTCCCGCGCCGCTGCCTCCAGCGCCTCCGGGCCCATATCGGCCGCCGGCGTGTTGACGAGGTCGCGCACCAGCATCGTGGCGTCCACCGCCGACGCCGCCGCATCGGAGAGACCGGGCTCTGTCAGGACCCGCGGTTCGGCCTCGCGCGCCTTGTAGCGGTCGAAAGCGTATTGGCCGAGCGCCCAGCCGAGCGTGGCCGCATCGGGCGCCGGCAGATCGTCCGGAAGCCTGTAGCGGCCCGCGGGCACGCGCGCGGCGATTGCGGCATAGGCGCGCCAGTCCTCCGGCGGCGCCTCGGCCTCGCCGAGCCCGACCAGTACTTCCGCGAGCGCGCCATCCTCGCCCGGCACGGCGAGCAGCGCGTCCTTCGCCGCTTCGAAGCCGTTGGCCGCCGCCCAGGCCGCGACGGCGCCGTCGAACGCGGCCAGCCCATCCTTCGTGACGAAGCGAATGGGGGTCGCGTCCTGATCCTGATCGTCGGAGAAGAAGTCGGCGGCGG
>JAKSBY010000371.1 GCA_022360855.1 Sphingomonadales bacterium
CGCACGCCGTATGCGGCCTTCGGGCGGTGTTCGAAATAGGCATCCAAGTGGGGCTCGATGCGGCCGATGTACGCCATGTAACGGGCTTCCACGTCAGCCGGCGTTGCCGCGATGAAGCGCCCGTCGGTCTTGAGGTGATCGTGGAACTCCCGCGCCGTGCCCTCAAACCCCAGTTGGTCACGGATGGCCAGCATGCGCGCGGCGATATCGGCAACCGCTCGCTTGCCGCGTTCGTGGATCTCTTGCGGGCTCAAGTCCAGGGTCGTATGGCTCCTGACAAGCCGGGCATAGACCTGCGGTCCTGCCGGATACTGCCCGATGCCCACCGCCACCGGTGCGGCGGCCTCATAACGTTGGCCAAGCTTGTCCAGCAGCCGCTCAAAGCCGCCGGCGACCCGGTCGTCCATCAGGGCGTCGAGCGCGGCCGAAAAACCGGCGCGGTCTTCTTCCGTCAAGGCCGCCAATCTCTGCCCGGCGACACGGATCGTGCCGGGTGCGGCGGCTTGAATGCCCCGCCAAATGGCGCGCACGGAGGGCAAGGCGGCCTGGGGCAGCAAGATGGAGCGGGCCATTTGGCCGTCGAGCTTGAGGGCCAAGTGGTCGATCATATCGGCATACTCGCCGACCAGCGTCAGATAGCCGTCAACGCTGGTTCGATCGGTGAACCGGTAGGCGGCCAGGGCCTGGTGAGCGAACTGAAAGAGGTAAGGCGCCTGGTAGGCGGTGACGTCGAAAGCGAGCCAGAAATCGTCGTCGTTGGCCCCCACATCCTTCAATTGGAAATCGAGCATCTCATAGGTGATGAGATCGTCGTCCGACAGCGCGGCGGGCGTGATTTCGGACAGCCGTTGACGCCAACGCGCCTGATTGGCGAGGGTCTGGCGGTGTCGCTCAAGGGTCAGATCCTCGAACTTTTCGATCACCAGCCCTTCCTGCAGGCGCAGATAGGTCGAGTTGTCGAGCTGATCCGCCCAGATATCGTCGGCAAGCGCGCGCAGACGGTTGGCGGCCTCCTCCTGCCCGGTTGGCTGCTGGACGCAGCCCGCCAGTAGGGCGAGGCATATCACCAATAGGAAAGCGCGGACCGGGTCCGGCCGACGGGTCCCGGGCTCGGTGACCCTCGAGCTAGTAAGCAAGGGCCTGGCCCTTGCTGTAGGGGTGGGAGCCCGCGCTTAGCGCCCCGGTCTCGGGATCGCGCGAAATGCCGATCCAAAGGCCCTGCGTGAACCGGCGGTCCTTGGCCGTTACCTGCTCGATCGGCAAGCCGGTGGCGTCCAGCAACGCCTGGTCGAACTCACCTTCCATCACCCGCACCACCCATTTCGGCGGCACGCCGGCAAGCAGATCGCCGCCGACCGGACGCGGCAGGAAAAAGGACGGCGCGTCCAGCGCCTCTTTCGGGGTCATGCCGAAATCCATGACATTGGTCAGCGATTGAAAGGTCTGCTGGTGCAGGCCCGTGGCCATCGAGGCGAATGCCACCACGGGCTCACCGTCCCTGGCCAGAATACCGACTTCGGTTGGATCCGGCAGCCGGTTGCCCGGCCCCGCCGCGGCGATCACGGCCTTTTGGCTGACCGCCGGATCGCCGATGGAGATGCCGTCGACGATGATTGCGGTCTTGCCCCAGACCACACAATTGATGGAATGGGTGACCGCCGTCATGTTGCCCCATTGGTCGACGGCGACGACCGTGTCCGAATGCTGAGGCTTGATCTCGTCGGGCGTCGCATACTGTCCGAGCTTGACGCCGGCTTCCATGCGTTTCCACAGTTCCTGGGCCGTTTCAAACTTGATGCGGCTCTCTGCCGACAAATCCAGCCCGGGGTAAATCTGCTCCGCCACTTCGGGCGGCAGAAAGGCCAGCAGCATATTAAAGGTCAGGTCCGACGCCTCGCGCAACGACTCCGCGCTCTCTGACCAATGCCCCTGTTGCGCAATGCCCGCCGCTTTGCCCAGATGCAGCGCCTCGATCATATTGACCCCACCATAGGCCGGCAGGCCATTGGCATAGACGGTGTAACCGGAATGCTCGGCCTTCAACGGCTCGACCCACATGACGTCGTAATCGGCCAGATCCTGCAGGGTCATCTTGCCGCCGTCGGCCTGGACCGCCGCCACCGCCTTCTCGGCCCAGGGGCCGGTATACATGTAATCGGCACCTTGCTCCGCGATAGCCCTCAGCGATTTGGCAAGCGCAGGCTGTGTGAAGTGATCGCCCACCTGATAAAATTCGCCGTCGGGCCGCGTGAAGACCGCTTTCGATTCCGCAAGCCGGCTGAGATCCGACCTCCTCGGCTCGAGATATCTGGCAAGGTCGTCGGTAAACGGAATGCCGGCCTCGGCGATTTGGATGGCCGGCACGAAAAGCTGGTCGAAAGGTAGTTTGCCGTAGCGCGCGTGGGCCGCCTCGACGCCCCTCATGAACCCGCCGACCAGCGCCGTGCGGCCGCTCGGCGCGCCGGTGCCATACATGTCCTCGACGGTTTCCATACCGATCGCGCCCGGGATGGACATGGGATCGGTTTCGTTCCGGACCGTGTTCCACCCCGCATTCATCGAAACGACCTCGCCGGTCGCCGCGTCATAGTGCACCAGCGTCATGATGCCGAAATAGCTGATGACGGCACCGGCCCCGACCGCTATCTGGGTCAAGGCCGTGGTCATCGCCGCATCGACCGAGGTGCCGCCCTGCTTGAGCGCTTCGAGGCCGGCCCGTTGCGCGAGGGCATGGTAGCTTCCCGTGACCGCCCCATTGAAGCCCTCGCCCGCCGGATTGTCCGGGTAGTCCGGCGACATCTCGATCGCCAGGAACCTGTCCCACTCGCCCGCCGGCCATCGGGCGGGTGACAGATCGACGGCGGCTTGCACCGGCTGCACGGGCGCCTGGGCCGAGGGCTCCCGATCCGTCGACGCGCTGCACCCCGCGATGGCAACGGCCAGGACAAGCGTCGATGCGCTGCGAACGAATTGTGAATTCATTGGACTTCCTCGCGCTTCGTTGATCTCAATTTTCGTGTCTGATGACAGTGCCGCCCTTCATCACGAAATCGACGGCTTCGATGTGGGTGATGTCGTCGATGGGGTTGTCGGGCATGGCGACGATATCGGCCCGCATTCCGACCGCGAGGCGGCCGATTTCCTCGCCCATCCCCAGCATTTGTGCCGGATTGATGGTCCCCGCCTGGAGCACCGCCCAGTTATCGGGAACGCGTTCTGCCAACGCGGCGAATTCACGGATTGCCTGCTCCATCGGGTAGATGGGATCCGAACCGACAACCAGCTTGACGCCCGCCTTGTAGGCAAGCCCGACCGACCGCGAATGCATGGCGCTGACCCGTTGCGCCTTTTCCAGGTTGTTGGCGGAAATGCCGCCCTGCCGGCCCGTCTCCAGAATCCAGTCCACCACATAAAGCGTCGGCACGTAGAAGGTGCCGTTCTCGGCCATGAGTTCGGCCGTCTGTTGGGACATCATCGTGCCGTGCTCGATGGAATCGAATCCCGCCATGACCGCCATGCGGATCCCGGCATCGCCATGGGCGTGCGCGGTGATCTTCTTTCTGTGGCGGTGCGCCTCGTCGGCGAAGGCATCGAACTCGTCTTGCGTGTAGGCCGCGACGGCGGGGTCGTCGTGCTGGCTCATGACGCCGCCGGAGGCCATGACCTTGATCCAGTCCGCGCCGTATTTGATTTCCTGACGCA
>JAKSBY010000008.1 GCA_022360855.1 Sphingomonadales bacterium
AGACGCCCGCCGGCGAGGTGTGGGAGACGCCGGAGGGCATCCCGGTCAAGCCGGCCTACGGGGCGGAAGACGTGGCGGGCCTGGACTTTCTCGACGGTTGGCCGGGCTTCGCGCCCTATCTGCGTGGCCCTTATCCGACCATGTACGCGACCCGGCCCTGGACTGTCCGGCAATATGCCGGCTTCTCGACAGCCGAGGATTCCAACGCCTTTTACAGGCGCAATCTAGCGGCGGGCCAGAAGGGGCTGTCCATCGCCTTCGACCTCGCCACGCATCGGGGCTACGATTCCGATCACGAGCGGGTCGCCGGGGATGTCGGCATGGCGGGCGTGGCGATCGACTCGATTTTGGATATGCGGACTCTCTTCGACCGTATCCCGCTCGACAAGATGAGCGTGTCCATGACCATGAACGGCGCGGTGCTGCCGGTGATGGCGCTCTACATCGTGGCGGCGGAGGAGCAGGGCGTCCCGACCGAACAGCTCACCGGCACGATCCAGAACGACATCCTCAAAGAGTTCATGGTGCGCAACACCTATATCTACCCGCCGGGGCCGTCCATGCGCATCATTTCGGACATCTTCGCCTACACCTCGGCCAACATGCCACGGTTCAATTCCATCTCGATCTCCGGCTACCACATGCAGGAGGCCGGCGCGACGGCGGACCTGGAGCTCGGCTACACCCTGGCGGACGGCGTGGAATACGTCCGCGCGGGCATCGCCGCTGGGCTCGATATCGATGCTTTTGCCCCCAGGCTCTCTTTCTTCTTCGGGATCGGCATGAACTTCTTCATGGAGGTGGCCAAGCTGAGGGCCGCCCGGCTCGTGTGGTCCAAGCTGATCCAGCCTTTCGCGCCCCAGGACCCGCGCTCGCTTAGCTTGCGCACTCATTGCCAGACCTCCGGCTGGTCGCTGACCGCGCAGGACGTGTACAACAACGTGACCCGGACTTGCATCGAGGCCATGGCCGCGACCCAGGGGCATACGCAATCGCTGCACACCAACGCCTTCGACGAGGCGCTGGCGCTGCCCACCGATTTCTCCGCCCGCATCGCGCGCAACACCCAGCTCTTCCTACAGCAGGAGACGGGCACCTGCGACATCATCGATCCCTGGGGCGGCAGCTACTATGTGGAGCGGCTGACCCACGACCTGGCGGCCCGCGCCTGGGCGCATATCCAGGAGGTGGAGGAACTCGGTGGCATGGCCAAGGCCATCGATGCCGGCGTGCCCAAGATGCGAATCGAGGAGGCAGCGGCCCGCACCCAGGCACGCATCGATTCCGGGCGGCAGACCGTGGTCGGAGTCAACAAGTTCCGACTTGATGAAGACGAGAATATCGAGGTCCTCAAGGTGGAGAACGCTCAGGTGCGCGAGCGCCAGCTCGGCAAGCTCGCGCGGCTCAAGGCCGAGCGGGACGGGGCCGCGGCGGAGGCGGCGCTCGCCGACTTGACGCAGGCGGCACGCTCGGGCGAGGGTAGCCTCCTGGCGGTCTCCGTGGCGGCGGCGCGGGCCGGCGCCAGCGTGGGCGAGATCTCCCTG
>JAKSBY010000175.1 GCA_022360855.1 Sphingomonadales bacterium
AGGATTCGTAGTGGATCCGTTCGTCGCGGACGCCAAGCCAGGTCAGCCCGTCATAAAGCGCCTGCATGAAGGGCGCGGGCCCACAGAGGTAGAAGTCGTAGTCGTCGAAAGGCAGCAGGCCCTTGAGCAGCTCCATGTCGACGAAGCCCTCGCTGTCGTGGCTTTCGCCGAGCTCATCTTCGGCGCGCGGATGGCTGTAGCGAAAATGCGCGGTGAGCGATTCATGCCGGGCCGCGAGTTCGCGGATATGCGGGCCAAAGGCGTGCGTCGCGCTGCTCTGCGCGCCATGGACGAAAAAGGTGCGCCGGAATTTGCGAGTGCGCCGGCCTTCATTGATGATGTGGTTGGTCATCGCGATCATCGGCGTGATGCCAACCCCGCCGGAAATCAGCACGACAGGCCGGTCGCTCGACTCGTCGAGTACGAATTTGCCGCGCGGCGCCATAGCCTCGAGCCGGAAGCCCGCCTCGGCAGTGTCATGCAGATAGTTGGAGACCAGGGCATCGCCGCCCTCGCGCTTGATCGACAGGCGGTAATACTCGCCGTTCGGCGCATCCGAGACCGTATAGGTGCGCAGCGCCGCATCCTTGACACTTGGAATGCTCACACGGATCGGCAGGAACTGGCCGGGCGCGTGGTGCGCTGGTGCCTTGCCGTCGGCGCGGCGTAGGTAGAATGACGTGATGACGTCGCTCTCGCGCTCGGTCTTGAAAACCTCGTAGGACAGATAGCTATTGCGCTCGGCTTCGGCGGCGATGGTCTCGGCGGTCTGTTCCCAGCTTCCGGTGAAGTCGAGCATCGGCGAGTAGTCGGCGAACTCGAAGTTCAGCGGCAGGCTGCCTTCAACGCGGATCACCTCTTCGGCGCGGAAGCGGATCAGCCGCTCGGCGCCGGCGAAGGCGCGGACCTCGTCGCCTTCCCACACGATCTCGGCATCGCCGGTCATATAGACGAGATCGCCGGCGGCGAAATCGACGAACAGGAATCCGGCGCGCGGATAGAGCAGGATGTTGCCGACGGAGTTGAAGTGGTTGTTGCCCGAAAAATCAGGGAAGACGAAGCTGCGGTCGCCCTCGACCTTGACGAAGCCCGGCTTGCCGCCGCGGTGCGACACGTCGGCGCCGCGGGAGGCGGCGGCCTTGCCGTCCACATAGGCGGTGGCGATGAACAGGGTATCGGCGGCGGCGATCAGCTCCGCCGTGGCGGGATCGAAGCGGTCGGAGCGTGTCAGCGGCGGCTCGGCCGCGCTATCGGCGCCCGGCCGCGGTGTGATCTCCCGGGTCTGGATATATTGTGGGCAATTGCCGAAGGTCTGCACGATGGAGATGGCGAAGCCGCTGTCGGAGGCCTCGGAGACCGTTCCCGTCAGCCGGTTGCGCCGGCGTGTGGCCGGCTCGATGCCGAGGAGGCCGACATCGGCGCCGGGCTTGAGGTTTGCGGCCAATGGATCGCCGAAGAGCGGCTGCGCGGCGAGCTCGAGCGAGCGCGGATCAGGGGAGGCGATGAATCCGGGCTGGCCGGCGACGAGCGAGGCCCAGGGCCGGCCCTGCCCGTCGACCGTGCCGACCAGCACGAAAGGCAGCTGCGCATAGAATTCGCGATGCTGATCGGGCATGTGGTCGCGAATGACGCGCCGCCCGAACGACTCCATCTTGTCGCGCACGCCGAGGCGGCTTTGAACCTCCCATTCGCCGGGGTGAAAGGGTGAGTCGGTCAGGTTCAAGCCGCCATCCATCGGGGGTCTCCTATCTGGCGTGGGTCAGGGCTAATCATCCGGCGGGCGCGATGAACTCCATGCGGATGCCGCCGGGGATCGTGCACATCATGTGGTGGGTCGCGCCGCCGCCGAGCGATTCGGGCGCGAATTCGACTTCCACGTCCTCGGTCGCCTGCAGCATGCCGTGCAGCTCTTCCAGCGAGCCATTGCCGCCGACCTTCAGCGCGAAATGGTGCAGGCCGATCACGTTCTTGCGGTCGAACGGGACGGCGGTGTCCGGGTTTTCCGCCTGCCACAGGGTGATCATGGTGGTGCCGTCGGTCAGAAACACCGCCGGGTAGTCCGGCACGTCGCCGATTTGCTGAAAGCCGAGCGTATCGACGAAGAAGCTCCGGGTCTTGGCCAGATCCGGAACGGTCAGGCCGATGTGATGGGCGCCTTCGGTGATGGTGGTGTCAGACATGGTCTACTCCTTGATTGCGTGGCGCTCCAGGCGCCGGTTGGTGACGAAAAGGCTCCCAGAGGTTCCCAAAAAACGGCGGCACGCCGATCTCAGGGCAAACGCGGTCAGGGGGGCGTAGGGGAGGTTGGTCAGCCCAACCAGACCGGCGTGCGCGCCAAGCCGTGGCCGTTGGTATCGCTTGCCGGGGGAAGGGAGGGGGGATTTGCAAGCTTCGGCCAAACTGCATGGGGTGTCTCCGGATTCCTCCTCGGCGCGCGGGTTCAGGCCGCGCGCGCCTGATCGAGGTCGACCTTGGGGAAATCGATCTCGGTCTCGGCGACGTGGTTGATGTAGTTGGTCAGGATATTGGCGACGACATTGGCGACGATTTCGACGATCGCGCCGTCGTCATGGCCACCGGCGCGGACCGCGGCGATATCGTCGTCGCTGACGAAGCCACGTTTGTCGACAACCTGACGGGCAAAGACCAGTGCCGCGTCCAGTCTCGGGTCGCTCGAACGGCCGTTGAGCCGCGAGGTGATCTCGCCGTCATCGACCTTCAGGGCTTTCGAAAGCGCGGTATGCGCCGAGGCGCAATAGCCGCAGTCATTGGCGCCGGCGGTGGTCAGCGCGAAGGCCTCGCGGGTCTTGGCGTCGAAGCGGCCGGTGGCGAGCGCGTCGCCAAAGGCGAGATAGGCCTTCAGGGCAGCCGGCTCGTTGGCCAGGACGCGGATGATATTCGGGGCCATCCCCATCTTCTTCTGAACCGCGTCGAGAAGCTCCTTGGCTTCGCCGGTTGCGGTGGCGGGGTCGACGGCAGTGATACGGGACATGCTCGAATCTCCTGTTGAAATCTGCTTGTGGGCGACGGTCGCCCGTCCGATGGCCAAGAAATGGCATTTCGGCGGTCGGCTATCTTTCAGATTTTGTCGTTTCGGATTCTGGCGCTTTTTGACCGGAAACGCGTTCTGAGCGACAGTGTTGGCCCAGGCGGAGGTGTCGTGAAGCAGGAAATGAACATCAATGCGCCGCCGAAGGGCGCGCTGCCGAGTTGGGGAAGGCGGATCGCATTCGAGCAGTTCTTTGTTGAGCTCGTGCCGGCTGGCGTGCGCCGCCTCAATGTCAGGCTGGAAGGCAGCTTCGCCAGCATCAGCTTCGCCGGTGATGCGGGTCGCAGTTCGCTGGCCGGCGACCGGCTCAGGCCCTACGACCGCAAGCCCTACGAGTTCATCGTCGTACCGCCCAATTTCCCGTTACGCGGTGAATCGGAGGCGGCCCCGGAGGTGCTGGCCCTGGTCTTCGAATTCGAGGCGTTGAAGGACGAAATCGCGGCAGCGCTGCAGATGCCGGCGGACCTGCTTGAATCGCGGGTCGTCATCGGTGGCCCGAAGACCTTCACGACGACGATTGCCGAACGGATCCGCAAACACATTCTGGCCGGGGAGGGGGCCGACGACTATCTGCGGTCCCTCTGCGTGGTCCTGATCATCGAAATGATGCGCCTGCCGGCGCGACAAAGGAAGTCCGGCCGGGGCACGGTGCTCAAGGAGGACGTATTGAACGCCGTCCTCAACTTCATCGACGCCAATCTCGACGGCGATCTGTCGCTCGAGGTGCTGGCCCGCCTCTCCGGCGTGCTGACGCATCAGTTCGCCCGCGCCTTCAAGAAAAGGGTCGGGCAGTCGCCGCATCATTACGTGCTTGGCCGGCGCATCGATGCGGCGCGTAATCTCTTGTCGTCCACCAACCATCCCATCGCCGAGATCGCCTATGCCACCGGGTTCTCGTCGCAGAGCCATATGACGACTACCTTCAAGCGCGAGATCGGCGCGACGCCGGCGCAGGTCAGGAATCAATCGGCGGATTAGGCGTAAACGCGCTGCAATCGCATCGCATAGGGGTCTTTGAGGTAAAGCGCCACCCACGCAACGGCCGCCCCGACAAGGCCGAAGTCCTGCGGCACCTCCAGGAGGAACGCGGCGCTGCCGCCGATCACCGCCCACGAGAGCGGGACCGTCGCCAGCAGAACCGGGTGCGAGGATCGGAACAGGATCAGAAAGCCGAGGGTGAAGATCGCCGTCGGGCAAGGCACGACGCCGAACAGAGGGGCTTCCGGATAGCCGTGCAAGAGCAGGCCGAGTGCGGGGTAGGCAACGATCGCGTAGAATATCACGGCCGTCGCCAGCCACCCTCTGGCGCCGCGGGCGAGC
Organism: Sphingomonadales bacterium; assembly: GCA_022360855.1. Taxonomy (GTDB): domain Bacteria; phylum Pseudomonadota; class Alphaproteobacteria; order Sphingomonadales; family JAKSBY01; genus JAKSBY01. The sequence continues at coordinate 4,370 of JAKSBY010000175.1, forward strand.
CGGAACTCGATGCGGTTGCGCAGGGTCCCCTCGATCGCCAGCAAGAGCGCGAAGGCAATAAAGAGCGCGCCGTAGATATAGGCCGCAACCGTGACTTCCGCGAAGAACAGGATGTGATAGCCGACTCCCGTTATGAGCCACAAAGCGGCGAGAATTGCGGCGATGAGGCGGTTCGTCGCGGAGCCGCCGTGAAACAGCAATCCAATGGCCACCAGGCCCAACACGGACGCGACGACCGGAAGCGGCCAGATCGCCGCGTTGTAGGCGGCGAAGGCGTCAAAAAACTGCTCATTTGTAAAGGGCAACATGGCACCGAACCTATCATAGAATGCCGCCTTGCCGAGACGGCGGCGATATCTGTACCGAATTGAACGGCGGATCAAAACAGCCGGCCGTCAAATGCCATGACTTTGCGCCCTGCCCATTGACGTTGTCCGGACAATCGGGTACCTGTTGCCGGCTTTGCTGCGGTGCAGCAACGGCAGACTGTTGATTCGGCCAGATGCCCGTGGTCTAACGGTCAGTCGCTGCGGGTCGCAAAGCGCCAAGAAACGC
>JAKSBY010000674.1 GCA_022360855.1 Sphingomonadales bacterium
GAGCAGCAGCGCGACCCAGATCACCCCGGCGGCGATGCGGCCAAGAAGCGTGAGTTCGGGTCCGATGCCGAGCGGAAACAGGGTGACGGTGATGAAAAAGAATGCAACTGCCAGCACGCTTGAGTTTCCCTGGCTCCAGGCAAGGCGCACGTCGCGGCCGACCAGCGTCCAGAAGGCGCTCATGGCAGGGCCAGCTCCCGCGCGGCCGTCAGGCCGAGCGCGCGGTGGGTCGCCGCCAGGATCAGGCCGCCCGCGGCCAGATGGCCTTCGAGCACGCCGGTCAACCAGGCGCTCGCGGCCGTATCCAGGCTGGCATTGGGCTCGTCCAACAGCCACAGCGGCCTGGGCGTCGTCAGCGGCCGTGCGAGCGCCGTACGCCGGCGCTGGCCCTCGGAGAGGAAGCGCACCGGGATATCGGCGATACGGGTGAGCTCGGCGGCTTCGAGGGCGCCGTCAACGCTATCTGCCGAGCCGTTGAGACGGGCCCAGAAGGCCAGGTTCTCGCGCACGGTGAGAACCGGTTTGAGCGCGTTCTCATGGCCGACGAAGTGGGTATGGGCGCCGTACTCCTCGATCGCCGCGCCGTTCCAGGCAAAATGCCCCGCCGCCGGCCGCAATAAACCGGCGGCCAGGCGCAACAGGCTGGTCTTGCCCGCCCCGTTGCGGCCCCGGAGCAGCAGTGCGCCGCCGCTCCGGATCTCGAAATCCAGCTCATTGAACAGCGCCCGCCCGCCGCGCCGGCAGGCGAGCCTGTGGGCGGAGAAGGAGCTTTCGGGGAAGGGCGCGGCGGTCATGGCCGCGCACTTTATTCAACCTGGTGGGCGAGCGCCAGCCTTGTGGGATCGGCGCGCTTTTCGGCGAAGACCAGGTAGCGCAGTGGTCCGCCGGCGATCATCGCGTCGAAGGGGTAGCAGGTGACCAGCACCAGCCGCGCCCCGCCGTCGCCGGCCGGCAGGGTCGCTTCGGGCGTCGACAGCACCTGTAGCGCCGCGACCGCATAGCGGTGGTCGCGGCCGTCGGCGGTTTCGAGGACCAGTTCGTCGCCGGGCGCGAGATCCTCGAGAAAGCGGAAATGCGTGTCGCGATGGGCGGCGATCAGCGTCGTGCCCGGATGGCCGGGCGCCGCGAAGTCCGGATGCAGGCCAGGGCCGAAGGCCATGGCCTCGCCGGAGACGCCGTTGAGCACGATCAGCTCCTCGCCCTGCGCGGGCGCGATCAGCTTGGCTACCGGCCAGGTGTCCGCCCAGGGCCAGGGCTTTTGCGGCCCGCCTTCGGTGAGGGTGTCGGCCCAGGCACTCTCCAACAAGATCTGGGCGAGCGCGGCTTTGGCCTTGATCTTGAGGCCATCGCCGAGCTGCCAGAGGCCGGCCGCACCGACGAGGAGCAGCAACAAGAGGAGAGGCAGCCGGCCAAAGCTGATTGTCCGTCGCATGGATCAGGCGCCCCAGCGCAGCGGCCGGGGTGTGAGCCGGCGCGCGATCGCGAAGCCGAGCCCGGCGATCAGCATCAGCGCGATGCCGACGACCACCTTCAGCTCCGCCGCCGTGGCGCCGGCGGGAAGTGTCACCGTCCGAACGGTTTCGGCGTGGGCCTCGCGCAGCCTCAGCACCTTGCCGGCCGGCGGTGTCGGAGCCGGCGATGCGGCCGCGCCGAGCCCATCCCGCGCGCTCGGCAGCCCGCCGGGCGCGAAACCGGTGTCCATGCCATGCGGCAGCAGGGTCGCCACGCCAGCGCTGGCGAGCCGCTGGTTCTCGGGCCGCACGACGCCCTTGTCCACCGCCACCAGGCTGGTGAACCGGCTGACGAGCTGATGGGCGAGCGCGATGCGGACGATCTCGCTGCGGGTCGCGTCGGGCCCGGGACCGCCCGGCTTGCGCGCCGCGCGGTTGACGGTGCGGATCTTGTCGCGCGCCCAGATGGCGCCGATGCCCGCATGCCCGCCGCGGCCCTCCAGAGAAACCGCCGCGGCATAATCTGCGCCTGCGTGCCGGCCGGTCACCGAGATCTCGCCCGCGGCCGCGGCTTTGGTCTTGGCGGTGACGATGATGGGCTCGCCGGCATAGAGGTCGGGCACGGTGGCGGGATACATCTCGACTGTGTGACCGCCGGGCCAGGCGAGCGCGATGTCGGTCAGCGCCGGGCGTTCCAGCTTGGCAAAGAGCCTGGCCATCTTGGGCTTCACCTCGTCCAGCGCGCCGATATAGGTGAAGCTTCCGCGTCCCGCCTCGGCGGCCTCGCGCATGAAGAAGCTGTTGGGCGCCGAGCCGATGCCGACCGTGAATAGCCGGCTGTCGCCGAGCCCCGCGGTGATCTGGCGGAACAGAGCTTCCTCATTGCCGACCGCGCCGTCGGTGATGAAGACGATCTGGCGGATGCGTCCAGGGTCGGTCGCACCGTCGAGCGCGAGCCGGAGAGCGCTTGCCATCTCGGTACCGCCACCCGCCTGGATGCCGCGGACGAAGCGCCGCGCTTCGGCCAGGTTAGTACGGGTCGCCTCGCGGGCGGCGCCCCACAGTGGCTCGGCGCCGGAAGAGAAAGCGACGACGTTGAATCGCTCGGACGACTTCAGCCGGTCGAGCGCGAGGAGCAGTGCTTCCTTGGCCTGTATGATGGCCTGGCCGCCCATCGAGCCGGACTTGTCGATGATGAACACGGCCTCCCGGCCCATGGCCGGTACTTCGTTTGACTCTGCTGCGAGGTCCGGTGGGATCACCATGAGCAGATGGTAGGCATTGTTGCCGCGCGTCTCGGTGAACACGCCGGCGGTCGGCATGGCGCTCGGCATGGGCCGCCACACCAGCTCGAAGTCGCGGTCCGCCGGCACCCATTCGTCTTTCAGCGCGACATGGATCAGCCCGTCCGGCGTCGGCTTGACGTCAACGGGGTGATAGGGGCTCTCGATCTCGCCGACCTGAAAGCCGGGGTCGAGGGTGACGAACAGGCGCATGGGATTGGGCGGCGCGCTGTCTGCCGCCGCTATGGGCGGCGTGATGCGGCTGGCGTCGGCCACTTCTTCGGTATCGAAGGACCAGCCGAAGCCCGTCGGCGTCATCATGTTGATCGGCTTGCCCGGATTGTAGCGCGGGCGGATCGCCATGGGAAAGCGCATGGAGAACGCACCATCGTCGAAGGCCAGGGTTTCCTGATACTGGATCTCCACGGTGATCGCGTCGCCCGGCGCGATATTGGCGACCTCGGTGGTGAAGATGTCCGGCCGCTCCTGGCTCACCAGGCTGGCGCGCTGGCCGTTCGCCTTCGCCGCCTCATAGGTTTTGCGTGCTTGCGCCTTTTCCTGGATCTCGCCCTCGACCAGCCGGTCGCCGATCCGCATGCGCAGGCGGTCGACCGCCGAATCTTCCGGCAGGGGAAAGGTGTAGATGCCCTCCACCCATTCGCCGGAGGGGTTGGAGAAGGTCTGGCGTACGACCGTGCGCGCCACCGGCCCCGAAATGGCGATCTCGACGCGGGTATCGACGATTGGCGCCGCCTGCACCTGACCGGGCGTCTCCGTCGCCAGATAGAGTCCCGCTTCGATATCGGCGATGGCGATAGTGCGGTTGGCGCGTGCCGAATCGATCGTGAGCCAGAGCGTGGAGCAGACGATGAGGATCAGGGTGAGCGGATTTTGACGAAGCGAACGGGCGGCGGTCATTAAGGTCCTCCAACGATGAGGCCTGCAGACTGCCGGGCGACCGTGTTGGGTGAGGGGCCGGAATCGGATTTCTTTGTGATCAATTGCGGCAGGACTGCCACGATGTGGCGCGTCGCTGCCCAATGTGACTTGAGAGAACCATTGGATTCCGGCATTAAGAGACCACGCCGCACAACCCGAATCCCAAAGGACCATAGACCGTGACCAGCCTTGGCCAGGACAGCCTCAAAACCCGCCGCACGCTCGATGTGGACGGCCGCAAGGTGGACTATTTCAGCCTTGCCGCCGCCTCCGACGCGCTCGGCGATATCTCCGCCCTGCCGTTCTCCCTCAAAGTGCTTTTGGAAAATCTGCTGCGCCATGAGGACGGCCGCAGCGTCACCGTGGATGACGTCAGGGCCATCGCCGGCTGGCTGAAGGACCGGCGCTCGACCCATGAGATCGCCTACCGGCCGGCCCGTGTCTTGATGCAGGACTTCACCGGCGTGCCCGCGGTGGTCGACCTGGCGGCCATGCGCGCCGCCATGGCTGCCCTGGGTGGCGACCCTGAGAAGATCAACCCATTGGCCCAGGTGGACCTCGTGATCGACCACTCGGTGATGGTCGACAGCTTCGGCAATGCCCAGGCCTTTCAGCGCAATGTGGAACTGGAGATGAAGCGCAACAAGGAGCGCTACGAGTTCTTGCGCTGGGGCCAGCAGGCGTTCGACAATTTCCGCGTCGTGCCCCCGGGCACCGGCATCTGTCACCAGGTCAATCTGGAATATCTCGCCAAGGTGGTCTGGACCGCCGAGGCCGACGGCGCGACGATCGCCTATCCCGACACCCTGGTCGGCACCGACAGCCACACCACCATGATCAACGGCCTCGGCGTTTTGGGCTGGGGTGTCGGCGGCATCGAGGCCGAGGCGGCCATGCTCGGCCAGCCGATCTCCATGGTGATCCCCGAGGTGGTCGGCTTCCGCCTGACCGGCGCGCTCAAGGAGGGCGCCACGGCCACTGATCTGGTGCTCACCGTGGTCGAGATGCTGCGGCAAAAGGGTGTGGTCGGCAAATTCGTCGAGTTCTTCGGCTCCGGCCTCGATCACCTGTCGTTGGCGGATCAGGCGACTATCGCCAATATGGCGCCGGAATCTGGCGCGACCTGCGGCTTCTTCCCCATTGATCAGGCCAATCTCGACTATCTGCGCTTTTCCGGCCGCGAGGAGGAGACGGTGGCGCTGGTCGAAGCCTATGCCAAGGAACAGGGCCTGTGGCGCGATACGAACACGCCGGATCCGGTATTCACCGATACGCTGGAGCTGGACCTCGCCACGGTCGAGCCCAGCCTGGCCGGGCCCAAGCGGCCGCAGGACCGGGTCGCGCTGTCGGCCGCCGCGTCGGCCTTCAAAGGCGAGCTCGACGGGCCCTTCGGCAAGGCGGACGAGGCGGCGAGCGTCGTGGCGGTCGAGGGCGAAGACTATACGCTCTCCCATGGCGACGTGGTGATCGCGGCGATCACGAGCTGCACCAACACCTCCAATCCTGACGTGATGCTGGCCGCCGGACTGGTGGCCAGGAACGCGCTCACCCGTGGGCTCACGGTCAAGCCCTGGGTCAAGACCTCACTGGCGCCGGGCAGCCAGGTGGTCACCGACTATCTGGAAAAGGCCGGGCTGCAGGACGATCTCGACGCGCTCGGCTTCAACCTGGTGGGCTATGGCTGCACCACCTGCATCGGCAATTCCGGGCCGCTGCCGCCGCCGATCTCAAAGGCGATCAACGAAAACGATCTCGTCTGCACCTCGGTCCTCTCGGGCAACCGCAATTTCGAGGGCCGGGTCAGCCAGGACGTCAAGGCCAACTATCTCGCCTCGCCGCCCCTGGTTGTCGCCTACGCCATCGCCGGCTCCATGCTGATCGACATCACCACCGATTCGCTCGGTGAGGATCAGGACGGTAATCCGGTCTATCTCAAGGACATCTGGCCGACCAATGCGGAGATCGAGGCGACCGTGCGCGAGGCCGTGACCTCGCAGATGTTCAAGGACCGCTATGCGGACGTGTTTACCGGCGACGCGGCCTGGCGCGCCATCGAGGTGAGCGAGGGGCTGACCTATGAGTGGGACGCAGACTCCACCTATGTGCAACACCCGCCCTTCTTCGCCGGCATGACCGGCGAGCCGGGTGGCACCACCGATGTTAAAGGCGCCCGCCTCCTGGCGCTTTTGGGCGATTCCATCACCACCGACCACATCTCGCCCGCCGGCGCCATCAAGGCGGACGCGCCCGCCGGGGAGTATCTGATCGGTCACAATGTGGAGCGCATCGACTTCAACTCCTATGGCTCCAGGCGCGGCAATCATGAGGTGATGATGCGCGGCACTTTCGCCAATATCCGGCTCCGCAACCTGATGGCGCCGGGCACCGAGGGCGGCTGGACCACCTATTACCCGGATGGCGAGGTCATGAGCATCTATGACGCCGCCATGCGCTACCAGACGGAAGGCATGCCCTTGGTCGTGGTAGGCGGCAAGGAATACGGCACCGGCTCGTCGCGCGACTGGGCCGCCAAGGGCACCCGGCTGCTTGGCGTGCGCGCGGTGATCGTCGAGAGCTTCGAGCGCATCCACCGCTCCAACCTGGTGGGCATGGGTGTGTTGCCGCTGCAGTTCACCGGCGGCGTCACCCGCGAGAACCTAGGGCTTAAAGGCGACGAGACCTTCGATATCACCGGCATCGAAGCCGGCCTGACCCCCGGCAAGGAGCTGGACTGCACCGTCACCTATCCAGACGGCCGCACCGAGACCATCAAGCTCCTCTGCCGCATCGATACCGAAGACGAGGTCGACTACTACCTCAACGGCGGCATCCTGCACTTTGTGTTGAGGCGGTTGGCCGCTTAGGCGCTTTCGTCCCTTGCCATCCGTCGGCTTCCGTGACATTCCGGCGATACCGGGGGCCTATGCGTTGGTTATCGGGCTCGCCGGCGGGCTGGCGTTTGAGCTGCGCGGGCGCCAAGTCGCACTCGTGCCGGGCGCCTATCTCTATTGCGGCAGCGCCCATGGGCCCGGCGGCATCGCGGCCCGGGTCGGCCGTCATGCCAGGCGGCGGAAGAAGCGCCACTGGCATGTCGATCACCTGACCGCGGCCGGTCGCCTGGCCGCCATCTATGCGCTCCCCGGCGGCTCGGAATGTGCGTTGGTCGAGCAGGCTTTGGCTCTCGACGGTGTCGGCGTTCCGATTCGCGGATTCGGCGCCAGCGATTGCCGCAGTTGCGCGGCGCATCTGCTGTCGCTCCCGGAGAAATCGGCGCCGGCCGGGTGGCCGCGACTGTTCGGCGATTCGGCCGGTTCCTGGCATTTCGCCGGCTGATGTGCTAGGGGCACGGCCGGCTTCGACGCCTTTCACCCAAAGGTGATTGGCCCGTGTAGGCAAGCGGTTCTAGCTTAGGGGGGACGAGACGTAGTCGTGTAAGCCATGAGTCTGCGCATCATAAGAGTTGTTTTGGCGTTTGTTGCCGCCATGCTGGCGGCGGCGGGAGCAGCCCGTGCGCAGAGCCTGACGGTGGTCGAGCTCTTCACCAGCCACGGCTGCGGTGCGTGCTTCAAGGCCGACCACGTGCTCGCCGACTTGACCGGGCGCGACGACATCCTCGCCATTACCTGGCCCGTGAGCTGGGATTATCTCGGCCCCGAGGACGGCGCCGCCATCGAAGCCTCCGTCAAGCGGCAGAAAAGCTACAACAGGCGCCTGGATGTCACCGGTGTCTACTCACCGCAGATGATCATCGACGGGCGCTCCCACGCGGTCGGCACCAAGGCCGCGCTGGTCGCGGCCAAGATCGGCGAAGCCGAAAGCCTGCGCCGGGGCACCGCGTCGGTCATGCTGACCCGGAACGGCGACAGGATCGCGGTCAGCATCACAGGTGAACCGGCCGCGCGCCCGGCCAGCGTGTTGCTCGTATGGTTCGATTCAGAATGGTGGCCGTCCGCTCCCCAGCGGGAGGATACCGCGCCCGCGCCTTACTTCAATCTCGTGCGCGGCAGCCAAGAGCTCGGGCAATGGACCGGCGGCGCGGCGGAATTCTCGGCGCCGTTCGATTGGGTCAC
>JAKSBY010000484.1 GCA_022360855.1 Sphingomonadales bacterium
CCGACGATCTTCGACCAGGCCGGCTTGTCCGTGGGTTATGCCGCGAGAGTGGTCGGCGCGATCAATATCGGCGCCGTCCTCGGCATGGCCTCGGCGGGACGGCTGCTCGATGGCCTCGGCCCGCGGGTTACCATCGGCGTCGCATTTCTCGTGGCCGCGGTCGCAACCGTTGCGCTCGGCGCGTCCGAGACCGCCAGCTACGCCGTTGCGACCGCCGCGGTGATGGGCTTCTTTCTCGGGATCACCACATCGGCCGGCTATGCCCTCTCGGCACTGATCTATCCCACCGCCATCCGCTCGACCGGCGTCGGCGGCGGCGCGGCGGCTTTGCGGATCGGCACCGTCGTGGCGCCGATCGTCATGCCCGCGGTATTGTCCTTCGCGCTTCCCGTGCCGGGGATCTTTGCCGTCATTGCCGGCGTCCCGCTGCTGGCGGCGATCCTGGCCAGTCGATTTCACGCACACCGGATCTGAGACGCAAGAATGAGCAATGATACCAAATCGATCCCCGCCGCGAACGTCTCCCTGGCGGCGGCGTTCGATCTTATCGCCGCGGCCCAAAAGGCCGCCAATGAACGCGGCTTCGACGCCGCCGTTGCGATCGTCGATACCACAGGCTCCCTTCGGGCTTTTGCGCGGGCGGACAAAACGCCGTTCCTTGCCGGCGAGATCGCCATCAACAAAGCCTGGACCGCGGCCTCCTATGGCTATCCAACCCATGTCTGGAACCAGGTCATCCAGGATCCGGCGGTTGCCCCTCTGTCGCAACACCCCCGCGTTACGGCCGTTCCCGGTGGATACGCGATCTTCGAAAACGGCCTGCTGATCGGCGGCATCGGTGTATCCGGTGGCGACGCGGAGCAAGATCAGCGTGCCTGCGAGGCGGCGTTGGAGGCGGTGGGTTTCGGCCTTACTCAGGCCTGAAGCCAAAGTCTGGAGGCGGCGTAAGCCTCAGTCGAGATTCAGGCCGTGGTTTGCAAAAAACTCTAGCGCGGCCTTATGCGTGTACTCGGCTCTTAAGCCAGGCCAGGTTGCCATGGCGTCCGGCGTTTCGTTCTTTTCCAAACAGCCCAGCATCGCCGATACGGTCTCGTCCGGGGTCGCTTCCCAGGCCGCAAGCGCTTGGCGAAACGACAGCAGATCAACGTCGTTGCCCGAAGCAGGCGAATAGACCGATCTTGCCACCTCGAAGCCATTCGCCTCATTGAGCTTTTGAACGACATCGGAGCTGACGGGAATCCAGTGCGCCTCCTCGATTTCCAGGAGCGACGGAACCATCGGGCGCGGCCCGTCCGCCGGCGTGCTTATGAGATTCCAGGTCGTCGCGTCGACCGTGCCACGGTCTATGGCTGCCGTGAGATCATTGGGTTTCATATCGACGATTTCGACATCCCCCAATAGGCCCCAGCCGTCTCTGAGCAGAGCTTCGGTATAGACGCGGACGGCGCTCGGCCGCGGCGGGGCGCCGATCCGCTTGCCCTTGAGGTCGGCGGGCGACCGGATCGCTTCATCGAAAGCCAATACCCCGAATGCGACGTCATAGAGTGACGCGACGAACTTCAGATCCGTATAGGGCCTGCCGTAGGAATGCCAGGCCGGCCCCTGGTGATGGATCGCCGGCAGGAAGTCGATCGTTGTGACAATGGGC
>JAKSBY010000469.1 GCA_022360855.1 Sphingomonadales bacterium
TCTCGACGGGCTGCAGGAGTCCATCGATAACCTGGTCACCCTCGTTACGCCGATCCTCAATCAGGTGATCGACAACCAGGAGAATCTCCTGCACGCCATCGAAAGCGAAAGCGCATCCAGCAAAGTCATCGGCCGCGCCGCAGGGGAGCTCAGCGCCGCGGCCCAGGCGAGCCGCGAGACCGTGGAGCGGTTTATTTCGCTGGCCGAAAGGATGCGCGAGACGAGCCGCGAAATCAGGGGCCTGCGCGGCCGCGGCAAAGACGACGACAACCGCTCAATTACCGGCCAGCCCAAGGTTCCGAAGGAACTCGGCGACGCCATTCGCGACCTCGAAAGCACAACCGACGATCTGCCGGAGCTGTAGAGCAGCCTAAACGCACAGTGCTTTAGGCTCGCAACGCGCCCTCAGGCACCACCGCTCCTCAGCGGACCGGCGGGATTACTGGCCGGCGATTTCCCGCAGGATTCTCCGCGCTTCTTCGATCCCATCGAAGTCCTGGCCACTGTCGACGGCGCTCCTCAGATGTTCGCGCGCATCATCGCTGCGGCCGTTTTTATAGAGGGCGGCGCCAAGATGGTAACGCACCTGCGCGTCCTCGGGCAGTTCGCGCGCGGCGAGCTGGATCAAGAGGAGGCCCTCCGAGACATTGGAGCCGGAATCGACCTTGATCCATCCCAAAGTATCGGCAATCTGAGGCGTATCGGGAGCAACGGTGTAGGCCCGCTGGGCGGTCGCCTCTGCCTTGGGGTCCTTCATTTGATGATAGGCCCAGGCCAGATTGTTGAGCACCACGGCGTTGTCCGGTTCGCCTTCAAGGATCTTTTCATATTCCGCAGCGGCATCAGGATAGCGGCTGACACCGACATACCCGTCCGCCAACAGCCGCCGCGCATCGCTTGCGTCGGGGTTTCGCTCTAACCATTCGCCCAAGCTCGACAGGGCTTTTTCATAGTCGCCGGCACCTCGGTAGGACTGATAGAGGCCGATCATCAGGCCCATCGTATCGGTCTGGTCCTTGGCCGCCTCGAACGACGTCACCGCCTCCTCGAACCGTCCGGCCTGGAGATACAGATTTCCCAGAAATGCATCCGAAAATTCAGCGTCGGGGAAGTTCTTCTTGAGCTCCAGCGCATAGGCGATGGCGCGTTCGTAATCCTGCTGCTGGCGTTCGAGCTGCAGGAGATCGTTCAAGATGCCCCATTTGTCTCCCTCTTCGCCACGCAACGCCGAAAGATAGACCTCGCGGGCGTCATCAACATCCCCAGCGCCCCACAAGGCACGCCCGAGAAGCTGCTGATAAGCTATGTTTTCGGGATATTCCCGAGCCAGTCTTCCATAGATGGCGGCGGCTTCGGAAAACAAGTCCTGGCGCATCTGAAGATTGGCAAGCGCCAGCATCAACAGCGGACTGTCTGGGATCTCGCGGTCGGCGGCGCGTGCCGCGTCCAAAGCGGATTCCACATCGCCGGCGCGATTGTAGGTATCGACGAGGAGCAAACGGTAGGGCACCGAGTTCGGCGAAATCACGCTCGCCCGCTCGATCCAGCGGATCGCGTCATCGAACTGCTCGTTGCTGACCTGCAATTGGGCCAATGCCACCATGGCCCGCGAGTTGTTTTCGTCCTTCTCGATGATCTCGCGATAGAGCAGCTCGGCCTCGCCCTGATTGCCCTCGCGCAGGGCAACACGCGCCAGATTGGAGCGGGCGGAATGATAGCCCGGACTCAGTTTGATTGCCTCTTCAAACGCCTCGCGGGCTTCCGGCAGGCGGTCGAGATTGAGCAGGGACACGCCTTTCAGATTGAAACCGATGGGATTTTCCGGAATCCGCTCGATTAACTCCTCCGACGTATTCAGAGCCGTCTCATACCGGCCTTCGCGGAGCGCGATAAGCGCCAGAACGATCGGCGCGCGGCGTTCCTCAGGATCGTCGGCGACGATGTTTTCCAAATCTCTTACCGCTTTGTCGGTTTCGCCCAAGGCAAATTCGCCAAGCGCCAATTGCGCCTTCAGGGCGGTGCGCTCCGGCTCCAGTTCGAGCGCCCGTTCGAACTCCTGCGTGCCGCCCTCGAAGTCACCGAGTTGCATTTTCGCCGTACCGAGGATCGCGTAGAGCCGGAAGTCCTCGATGCCCCCCTCGACCATCGGCTCGATGACGTCGACGGCGCTTCTGGCGTCGCCCTTGCGCAGCAACGCCGCCGCATAGACGCGGCGCGCGGTCAGATGGTTGGGGACGATGCTGACAACGCGGCTCAGATGGGCCGTTGCCTGCTCCAGGTTATTCATGCCGTAGGCCACCAAGCCCTTCAAAAGGACCGCGGGCAGGTAGTTGTCCAGCCGGTCGCCGATTTCGGTCAGTTTCGAATTGGCGCCTTCGAAATCCAGATTCCTGGCCAGTATGATCGCCGAGAAATAGTGGCCCATGGGATTATCGGGGCTTTGCCGGTAGATCGTGTCGATATCGACCTGGGCTTCCTCGACGCGTCTCAAATCCAGCAAGGTCGCGGTGCGGTCGATCAATGCTGCCAGATTGCTCTCGTTTAGGTCGACCGCCGTCGAAAACGCGCTCAAGGCCGCCTCATTGTCACCCTTTGCACGATAAATCACGCCCCGGAGCGCATGGGCCATGGAGTTATTGGGATCGACCCCGATGGCCTCGTCTGCCTTGATTTCCGCTGCCGCTACGTCGGGCTTGCGCATCAAGGCGCGCGTCAGCCCCATTTTTGCGGCCACATTGTTGGCGTCGATGGCCTCGGCCTCGGTGTAATACGTGATGGCTTGTTCCGTATCGAGTTCGAGAATCGCGATATCACCCTTGAGCACCAGGGACTCAGCAAGCTCATCCGGCGGGATGACCGATTCATCCAATTCGGCCATGGCGTCGGCGAAGAGGCGTTGAAGATAAAGCGCCTTTGCCATCATGAGCGCGGTTTCGTTTCGGCTTACGCCGGAGTCGCGGATCGATTCAATCTCGGTCTGTGCCGCAACGCCGTTGCCGCCGCGCAGATAGATATCGGCCAGCAAAGTGCGCGCCTCGACATTGGCGGGATTGGCCTTGACCGCGTTACGCAACTCAATGAAGGCCGCTTGCCATTCGTTTTCGGCGATGAATTTCTTCGCTTCCTCAAGATGCGATGTCGATTTTTCCGCATCCACCGCATACGCCGCCGACGGCAAAAACAGAGATGCCGCCGTGAGGCCAAGGGCAAGTCCAATCGTCTTGATCGATCCGGTCAGATACCTGGTCATGGTGTCCTCTTTAACTATCACTTGGGCGAAGCGCCACGGGCTGTCGCCAGCTTCGTTTCCCCCTGAGCCACCGTCATAGCTTGATATTATACTGCTTCAGGAGATCATAAAGGGTCGGCCGGCTGATTCCCAGTAGCTTGGCCGACTGTGAGATATTGCCGTCCGACACGGCCAGGGCCTGGCGAAGCGCCCGTTTGTCGGCGTCTTCGCGCACCTGCTTGAGGTTTAGGGGCGTGACCCCTTTTTCACCCCCGCCCAATGCAAGGTCGCGCTCGGCAATGCGGTCCGATTCGGTCATGATGACCGATCGTTTCAGCTTGTTTTCAAGTTCCCTCACATTGCCGGGCCACTGGTGGTTGGCGATCGCAACCAGCGCATCGGGGGTGAAGCCTTTGATCTTCCGCCCATGCTCCTTGTTGAATTCATTGAGGAAGTGATGCGCGAGAAGGATCGCATCTCCCTCGCGCTCCGCCAGGGGCGGAATGTCAATGTTGATTTCGGCCAGTCGGTAATAAAGATCCTCGCGAAAACGGCCTTCCTCGATGAGCTCCTGCAGATTTTGGTGCGTCGCGCAAACAATGCGAACGTCGACGGGAATCTCTTTGCGGCCGCCGATGCGCTCGATCACCCGTTCCTGTAGGAAACGCAAGAGCTTGACCTGCAGCGGCAGGGGAATATCCCCGACTTCGTCGAGAAAAAGCGTCCCCCCCTCGGCCAGTTCGATCTTGCCGGGCGTCTGCTTGACCGCGCCGGTAAAGGCGCCCTTCTCATAGCCGAACAACTCGCTCTCCAGGAGGTTTTCCGGGATCGCCGCGCAGTTGATCGCCACGAACGGCAGTTTTCCGCGCGTACTCATGGAGTGGAGCGCCCTGGCGAGGAGTTCCTTGCCGGTGCCGCTGGCCCCGAGAAGCATGACGCTGGCATCGGTCGGCGCGACCCGCTCGATCATGCGGCAAACCGCTATCATTTCGCTGCTTGCGGTGATGATGCCGTCGAGCGGCGCCTTCTGGGCCTGCGCCTGCAATGTGCGGTTCTCGGTCTCCAACTCATAGAGTTTGAAAGCGCGGCTTATGATCAGGCCGAGCTCGTCCGCATCGATCGGCTTCTGATAGAA
>JAKSBY010000670.1 GCA_022360855.1 Sphingomonadales bacterium
CACGCAGCTTACCGGCGGCCTCAACCTGACCCGGCAAGGCGTCAGCAAGCATTTGCGCGTGCTCGAGCAGGCGGGCGTCGTCACGAGCCGGCGCGTCGGCCGCGAAAGTCGCTTCGTGTTCACGCCGGAGCCGATCCTGGATGCGCGCAGCTACCTCGACCGGGTGTCGGACCAGTGGGACGACGCGCTGAACCGGCTCAGGGCCTTCGTCGAGGAGTGAGCTTGCCCGCCGGCCGCCGCCCGGTCAGCGGCACGTCCCCGCGAGTGCGTGCACGGCCTCGGCAAAGGCGCGGCCCATGCGGATATAGTCGGCGCTGACATAGTGCCAGCCGTCGTCGGAATGCTGATACTCGTCGATCTCGGAGACATAGGCCGCGCAGGCGTCCGCTGCGACATAGGCGGCCTGGGCCCGCTGCACCAGCGCGATATGGTCCATCATGAGCCCATCCTCGTCCATGCCGGAGTCGGTGATCCTGCCGATCACCACCGGCAGATCGTCGACCCGCAGCGCGGCGCGCAGCAGGTCCATCATGCGGCGCAGGTTTTGCTCATAGGCCCGGGCCGGGGCTTGCGTATAGGCGTCGGATTCGCCCTGCATCCAGATGATGCCGGCCGGGATGAGCCGGTCCGCATGCCCGTCCCCGTCGATATCCGCGGTGGAGAACGCCGTCTCGATCGCGGTCAGCGCGTTATCATACTGATTGCGGCCGTTCGCTTCGGAAAACTCCGGCGCCCAGGTGCCAAAGTGAGACGCGCCCAGCGCCAGCGACGAGCCGCCCCGGGCATATTTGACGAGCGCGATATTCTCCCCCGGATTCAACTCGGCAATGCGAACCCCGAAGGCGAGTTCGGGCCCGAACCGGTCGGACAGCCGGTTGCGCCTGCCGTCGGAGCGGAATCCCACGCCGTATCCGGGCCGAAGGGGCGCCCACAGGCCGACCCCGCCGCCCGCCTCGCCATCCGCCGCCGTATGGCCGTTGAAAATCCGTATGGCTTGATGTTCACCGGTCCAGGCGGGGGCCAGCTCGGCGGTGTGGCCATAGCCCTCCATGTTGGATTGACCGCCCAGGAAGTAGACGCGGTAGGTCTTGCCGTCGGCCGCGACCGCCGGAGCCGCTGAGAAAGCGATCAGAAGAAGGCCGGATAATATTGCGGACAGGTGCATCGTTCCCTCCTATTGCACGACGGTTATGGCGACGTTGCCTTTTTTGTCGCCGGACTCGACATAGGCGTGCGCGTCCGCCATCCGGTCCAGGGGAAAGCTCCGATCGATCACGGATTTTAGCGCGCCCGCCTCGATCAACCCCTTGAGGAAGTTCAGGTCCTCGGTGCGATAGGGGGCGAAGGCGAAGAAGACTTTCTTGTCGCTTGTCCACGAGGTCCAGAGCGCCCGCAGCATCTGGTTGGCGAGCGGGTTGACCACGAGGTAGCGCCCGCCCGGCCTGAGCGATTTGAGGCAACGGGAGAACGACTTCCGGCACACCACATCGAAGATCACATCGTAGGCCGCGCCGCCCGCCGCGAATTCCTCGGCCATGTAGTCGATGACGCGGTCGGCGCCGATCTCGCGCAGCACGTCCAGCTTGTCGGCCGAGTCCACGGCGGTGACCTCGGCGCCGAAATACTTGGCGAGCTGCACGGCGAAGGAGCCGATCGTGCCGCAGGCGCCGTTGATCAGCACCTTTTCGCCGGGCCGGATATCCGCCTTTCTGAGATAATGCAGCGCGTTCAGCCCGCCGGTCGGCACGGCGGCGGCTTCCTCGAAACTCATAGTGGCCGGCTTGATGGCGATCGGCTTGGTCGCGCGCAGGCAACGATACTCGGCATGGGCGCCGAAGCCCGCCTCGGTCGGCGCGAAGACCTCGTCGCCGCTCTTGAATCCCGTCACGTCCCTGCCGACCGCCGCGACGACGCCGGCCAGTTCCTGCCCCAGAATTTTCACCCGCTTCGGCCTTGCGAGGCCGGCATAGAGCCGCAAAGGCAGCCAGAACCAGGCCGGAAAGTCGAAGGCGCGCATCTCGCAGTCGCCCATCACCACCGTCGCCGCATGGACCTTGATCAGCACCTCGTCGTCCCTGGGCACGGGCTTCGCCACCTCCTTCAACTCAAGCACCTCGGGCGGCCCGTATCTCTCGTAAACCACTGCTTTCACGCAAAACCCCTCGGCACCTGATCTCTCGCGGCGACGCGCCTTCCTAAGACCTTCGCACACATCCGCGCAACCGGGAAAGCGCGCCGGTACACACCTTCCGGGCATTGGGCGGGAGGGGGTGACGGCCCTTTCCCGTCATCGCGCGGCGCCGCCGCCCTTGCCGTCATTGCGACCCCCGCGAAAGCGGGGGGAAGCAATCCAGGGTTCATGGGGCTCTGGATTGCCGCGTCGCTGACGCGCCTCGCAATGACGGGCTTGGCCTAATTGTCGTTGGCCCGGGGATCAGCCGTAGTTGGGCTCTCTGCCGTGGCGCAGGCGGTAGAGGCGGTCGGCCTCGCGGCTCAGCGCGTGGACCAGGAAGACCAGACCGTCGGTCCGCACCGTCGAGTCGAGGCGGACACCGTAGGCAAGGTCGTGGAACAGCGTCAGCCCGCCCATCAGGCGATGGAGCGGCTCCTCCATGGCGAAGATGTCGTCCCAGTCCGGCATCCGGCTCTCCTTCTTCTCCCGGCGCAGGACGGTCTGATAGATTTTAACCTCCCAGTCGTCGATCTCCATGTCCTCGAAGGGGATGGGTTCGGGGGTAGTCTGGTCGGAAACGGCGGCTGGCGTGAGGCCGTCGGCCGGAGCCTCGGGGGCCTTGTGCCTTTTCTTCTTCCTGTTCTTGGTCATAGCGGCCTCCGGGTGAGGATGTGGGCGAAGTCGGCGATGATGGAGTGGGCCAGCTCGCAGTCGCGGATGGCCCGTTCCGGGCCGCCGTGGTGCAGATAGGCGAGCCGGGCGAACTTGACGCGGACGCCGTCGGTTGAGGTGGCGCGGGTGAGCACCAGGGCGTCGTCGGCGTCGTCGATGGCGTAGCAGAGACGCATATAGGCCGGGTCGTCCTCGTCGCAGTAGTCG
>JAKSBY010000529.1 GCA_022360855.1 Sphingomonadales bacterium
CTGAACACACAATTCCCTTTTCTTGCAATGGAAAGGTAACATGCTAAAATTGTCAGTCAATCTTATAGGGCGGTTCAAGCGGCGTATGATTGGAAGACATACCTACCGAACCGCACAAAATTCCATTTCATCAGAATACGGGCCAACGACAACCGCTCAGGAAGTCATCGCGGGATGCGATCTCAGCGGAAAGGCTGCCGTCGTAACTGGCGGATACTCGGGCTTGGGTCTTGAAACGGTCCGCATTCTTTCCAAAGCGGGGGCCTTTGTGGTCGTCCCCTCGCGCAACCCCGCCAAAGCCAAGCGCGCTTTATCGAGTATCCCACAAGTCGAACAGGCGGTCATGGATCTTCTCGATCCTGCGTCGATCCACGCCTTTGCACACAGTTTTCTGGAAAGTCATCGGCGGCTTCATATTCTCATCAATAATGCAGGGATCATGGCCCCGCCGCTAATGCGCGACTCGCGCGGCTATGAAAGCCAGCTCGCAACAAACCATCTCGGCCATTTTCAGCTTGCCGTCGCGCTTTGGCCGGCATTGCGGCGTGCGCAAGGCGCGCGCATCATTTCAATGTCTTCGCGAGCGCACAGGCGAGCGCTCTTCGATTTCGAGGACCCGAATTTTGAACGACGTCCTTATGACCGATGGGTCGGCTACGGACAATCCAAGACTGCTAACGCGCTTTTCGCCGTAACTGCCGACTCGCGTGGAAAAGACGCCGGCGTCCGTGCTTTTTCTGTTCATCCAGGCATGATTCCTACGGATCTGACTCGGCATCTGAGCAATGAGGACTTAGAAATTTTTGGCATTGGGCGAGGTGCAGAAAACTCCATGTTTCCAGGCCGGTCGGTCGATGAAGGGGGCCTTTTTAAAACTGTTGAGCAAGGCGCCGCAACGAGCATTTGGTGCGCGACAAGTCCGAAACTCGACAATCAAGGAGGGGTTTATTGCGAAGACGTGGATATCGCCGGGATTTCCGAAACGACCGATCCATCGGCGCCGGGGGTGCGGCCCTGGGCGGTGGACGTAGAAGCGGCGGAGCGGTTGTGGTCGTTGAGCGAGATGCTTGTCGGTGTTCGCCTGGAGCCATAAACAGGCAAACCGCCTTCTCGTTCATGGTGGCCCTGTGAGTCTCAATGTCGGTCAAGACAACGAACCGGACGCTCTTTGCCTTCTGGATGCAATCGAACAACTGCATCAAGCATCAGCTCAAGATTAAACTGAGATCCTCTCCTCACAACGAATCAATTTTTCCGAATAAGACGAATTTATCAAGGTCAATGATTCGAAGTGCAGCATGATGCAACAGAGTGAAACCTCGAGATTGCCGGCACCGCCAAAAAGTAGCGCGCTACAAAAATGGTCCTCAGAACCCTTAACCCGCGTTTTGAGATTTGGCTAAGTTATTGATTTAATTGGTCGGAGCGGCGGGATTTGAACCCACGACCCCTTGACCCCCAGTCAAGTGCGCTACCAGACTGCGCCACGCTCCGCCAAATCTTCCGTTGCCGGATCATGGATTTAGGCCGTCGCGCCCAAAAGCGCAAGGCGGAAAGCCCCTGCCGACCCGGCTAACCGACCTCGATCATGTGCGCCATGCGCCGTGCCCGTTGCGGCGTCTGTTTGGCCCATTTCGAGTCCAGGGCTTCCTTGGCTGCCGTCGCATAATCGGCGTCGCGCAAGGCCGCGAGCATGTTCTGGAACGCCATGAGCCCATTGACACCGAGCTGATAAGCCATGTTGATCAAAGCCCTCTGGCGCGCCTCGGTCAGCGTCCGCCACCAGAAAATCTCGCGGTCGAGGCTTTCTTCGATGTCGGCGATTAGCTTCTCGAGCCAGGCATCGGCGATGTCCTTGGGCAGACCGCCGCCCTTGCGCTCGTCGATCAGAAAGCCGTAGCCGATCGTCCAGAATCCGAGATGGTCCTGATAGGCATGCTCGCGCCAGCCCTCTTCCCGTTCGATCTCGCGTATGAGTTGAGCGCGGTCAACCACGTGCCCTGTTCCCCACGACGCTTGAAAAGCCAGTAGCCGGACAGCGCCACCCCTTCAATCCCGGCGGCGCGGCCGACAGTTCCATTTATGCCGGCGCTTCTGAATTGGCAAGAGGGAAAGCGGCGTCACGCTTCGTTGGCGACGAAGTCCAGCGCCTGATAGGCGGAGCGCTTGACATTCTTCCGCTTCATCGGCGCATTCAGATAACGGTTGAGCGCGGCGACCAGGAGGTCGGCCGTCTCCGGATCTGCGTCGGCCAATTCCTCTTCGACTGCCAGAGTCGTCTTGAGGCGATGCGCGGAATAGATGTAGTGGGCCTCGCCGTGGTCGAAGAGGCCGGCTTTCGCCTCCGCCAGGAATACGCCGGGCTCGGCGACCCGCCAGCGGGTCCAGTCGACTCCCTCGTCGACAAAGCCGGCATTGCGGCCGACGAAACAGGCCATCTGCAAAAGCGCCTGCGGCCAGAGCGCGGGAAACCGCGTGCATTGCCGGCGGACGGCATGGGCGAATGTCAGCGCATGGGTGAAATCGAGCCAGCCGACATTCTTCGCGATCGGCTGCTCGATTTTGTGCTGCAGCGCCTCGTCGAAGCGCAGCAGGTTGAGCGCCGCCGCGCCGAGCAGGGCCCGATAGAGCGCCGGCACATCGCCGGACGCCGAGTTGGCCAGCTCGAGCGCGCGGCTGACGCTGGCGCCGGAGAGCGCTTCGATGGTGAGACGTTCGCTGCCCGCGCCGTCCCAAGCCTCAAGCGCCGGGCCGTAGCGCCGGAATTCCGGGATCAGGTCCTCGCGGCTCGCGGTCGTGAAATACCGCACCAGCGGCCTCAGCACCGCACCGGCCGCGCGCGCTCCCAGCCGCGCGATAAGCTCGCCCGCCTTGGTCAGGTAGATCGTTGCGTGGCCGAAGCCGGCATAGTGAGACAGCGCGGCCCGCGTCAGCGTTTCCTCGATATCTTCCTGGCCAAGACCCGCCGCCAACGCGCCATTGAGGCGCGCGATAGCCGCGTCCTCGTCCTGAGCCTCAATCGCAGCAAGAAAGTCATCCTCATTCCAGGGCCTCGTCTCATCGGTAAACGGGTAGCGACGGCCGCCCATGGCGTCCCAGGCAAAATGGCCGAGCGCTTCGACCTCGGCGGCCATGCGCTCGACGTCGTCGCGCGCAAATGTCTCAGCCAGACGCAGCCAATCGGCCGCCGCCGGGGTGGCATGAGTGGTGCCGTATTCGTAACGATCGGCGGCCCATTGGAGGGTCATCGCAAGCGCGTCGTCCACGGTGCCGGACGCCGCCTGAAAATGCGCCAGGGATCGGGCGATGCGGTCGTAGTCATGGTCTTCGAAGGCTTCGCACATCTCGCCGAGCGCCCGCTCCCGGCGTTCGGCCGCAGGCAATTCCGCAAGATCGACCCAGATCTCGCCGGCCCGTTCCTCGACCGGATAGACCCGCAGCCGGTCGCCGCCGACCAGCGTGTCGCCGGAGGCGAGATCGAAGCTCCAGCTATGCCAGTTGCAGGTCAGCTTGCAGCCGGCAATATGGCCTTCGATCAGCGGATAGCCCTCATGCGGGCACCGGTTGGCGCAGGCACGGACGCCCTCCCCGGTGTCGAACAGGGCGATCTGCCGGCCGTCGAGCTTTAGGAGCTGACGTCCCGCCTGACGAAGCTTCGGAAGGGCGCCCAGATTGCGCCAATCGGATTGCGCGTGCGTCTCGTCCGCCATGCCGTCACCTTTCTTTCGTCGCTGCCGGAGCCTTTATGATAGGTTTTTCTATTAAAAATGGAGTAGCACGACCCCTTGAATAATTCAATATTTTTCTTTATTTAATCGGCATGACCAAGACCACGGCCTCATCGGACGTCAAGACACGGCGCGCCATCCTCGAACGGCTGAAGCTCGGCGGACCGCAGACCGCGAGCCAATTGGCGAAGACCATAGGGGTCTCCGCCATGGCCGTTCGTCAGCATCTCTATGCGCTGGCGGAGCAGAAGCTCGTCGCCGCCACGGAGGAGGCACGCGGACGCGGCCGGCCGAGCAAATACTGGCACCTTACCGAAGCCGCTTACACGCAGTTTC
>JAKSBY010000684.1 GCA_022360855.1 Sphingomonadales bacterium
CTCAGGAGAGGCTTGGCAGCCGGATCATCGTCGTGCAGGTCGACGACATAGACCTCGGAACGGGCGTATTTTCGTTCATGGCTTATCCCGCCATGGACGGTATCTGCGGCGGAGCGCAGCCTTTCAAAGACGAGCCACTTGACATCGGGCGAGAATTTGGCCGAGCCCAGGGCCTCGATGCGGAGCATATCGTCGACCGTCAATGGTCGCCCGTCTTGCGACTGCGCGCCGGCCGCGGATATCCCGAGCAGGGCGCAAAGAGCCAACACCGCGCCAACTCCGATACCGGATTGGAGCCTGCTTTTTGTTCGATTCACGCTTGTTTCCTTGCTGTCTTGAGTTTTGATTTCGTTTCTAGAAAATTGGCCGCTCTAGAGCCCGAGACTGGCAAACGACTTCGTCAGCTCGACATAGAACACCCGCCCTCGCGCATTGATCTTTTCGACGTCCAACCCGGGCCGGTCGGAGGCATTGACGAAAGGCGGATTTTCGTTGAACAGATTGGTGGCACCGATCCGAAAGACCGTGCCGTCGAGCCACCGCGGTCCGCCTGGCCTGTAGGAGAACTGCAGGTCGACGGTCATGTAGGAACTGATCTTCTGGCTTTGCGGTACGCCGGTGGGATCCTGCAGATTATTGATGTAGGAATCCGTGTAGTTCACGAAGAGCGCGGCGTTGAACCCGTCATAAGTCCATCCCAGCGAACCACGAAGCCGGAGGTCCACAGGATTACCGATGGTATCCAGCAGCTCCAGCGGTTCGTTTCCAGGAAACAGTACTTCGTCGAATTTCGTGAAGTAGGTTCCCGCGAGCGATGCGTTGAACGTGCCGATATCGGTTTCGTCGACATAGTCGGCGGAGAAGTCGAGGCCCGCGATCTTTGTCTCGGCCGCATTGATATTCGCCAAACTTATGGCAACCAGGTTTCCGCCCGCGTCGCGGATGACGATGCCGGGAGGTAACAAATCCTCGTTGGCGAGCAAGAGGTCAAAGCTCAAGCCGTCGAAGCCGCCGCGAATACGATTTTTGAATTCGGTATTGAAATAGTTGGCTCGAAAGGTCGCTCCGGGCAAGGCGCTCGGCCGAATCTCGATGCCGACATTGAAGCTCTCTCCCTCTTCGTCGGTCAGGGTCGGATTGCCCCCTTCGGTAAGATTGGCGAGCACGAGCGCCGGTCCACCAGGCGCATTGGGATCGAAGACTGCAAATCCGGGCTGTGTATTCGAGAGACCAAACAGCTCGCGCAACAACGGCGCACGGAACGAAGTGCCCCAGTTTGCGCGAACAACAACACCCTCGGCAGGCGACCAGGCAAGGCCGATCTTCGGGTTAAAGGTGCTTCCGAAGTCACTGTATTCTTCGAATCGCGCGGCGATCGAGAGATCCAGCGAACGCATTGCGCTGGTGCCGCTGGCGTCGCCGAAAATCGGAATCAGCGCCTCCGCAAAAACGGCCCAAAGGTCCCGCTGGG
Organism: Sphingomonadales bacterium; assembly: GCA_022360855.1. GTDB lineage: Bacteria > Pseudomonadota > Alphaproteobacteria > Sphingomonadales > JAKSBY01 > JAKSBY01. The sequence goes on from JAKSBY010000684.1 coordinate 1,472, forward strand.
CTTGGACGTCGGGCCCGAAGAAGCTGACCGGATTGGGCAACAGTTGCTGGACCGAGCCGAGGTCGATGAAATCGTCAAGCGATTCCTCCCGATATTCGCCTCCGAAGGCGATCCGCGCTTCCCCCGCGGGCAGGGAAAACAAGACGCCGTCTATCTTCGCCTGCACGCTCCAAAGATCGGAGGTTTGCATGATTTCGGTGAAGTCGGTGAGGGCGGCGACGGTTTCGGGGTTTTGGGCGGTGCCATCGCCGAAGGGGTTGAAAGCGACCGCCGGGTCGGGATTGTCGACGAACTGCGAGACGATCAGCGGGTTCTTCATGAACTCATTGTCGATTCCGCTGTTGGTTTCGTCCTTGGAGTAGGCACCGACCACTTCCCAGTTCCAATCGCCGAAAACCCGGCCTTCGAGACCGAAATTCAGAGAGAAAGTTTCGGTATCGGCGCTGAACATGGCGACGCCGAGCTCTTCGATGGCCTGGTAGACGACCGCGACCGGCTCGGAGAAGGGTGAGAACGGATTCAGGGGCGTCACGACTATGAAATCGTTCAGCCTGAAGCTACGGAAGTCGTTCCAGCGCCGCGCATAAAGACCTTCGAAAAAAGCAGTGACGTTATCGGCCACCTCCTGCTCGAAGCTGAGAAACGCGCTGAACTGTTCCGTTCTGGGGAGCAGATCCCGCGTGACAGGACCCTGCCGCGGCAATGTTGTCGGATCGAATACCGGTGTAACGTCACCCAAGCTCAGCGCGGTGCCGTCCTGATCGAGCGGGAGTACGGCAAATGGCGCGAACAAGTCGGTCAGAATCGGACCCGCTACCGGAATCACCGTGCCCCGGCCCGGATCGAATCGACCGCTGCCCGGGTCGAATGCAAGTGGGCGGAAGTCATCGCCACCCAAGGGCCGAAGATCGAGGCTGGTCACGCCGAATTCGGCTAGTTCGACGGTGCCGGTGTACCGGTATTCGGCCGTTGCCAAAACACGGCCGCCGTCCCAGTGATGTCCGATTACCTGGCTGGCGCTGAAATCGTCGGAGCCTGTCGATCCATTGCCGTAGCGCAGGCGCGTCTCCGCGCCCTCATAGTCGGACCTGAGGACGAAATTGACGACGCCGGCAACCGCATCGGATCCGTAGATGGCCGACGCGCCGTCGGGCAAGACCTCGACCCGTTCGATGGCTGCCAGTGGCAACCCGCCAACATCGACGAACCCACCCACATCGCCCCCGGCGGCGGCCATGCGGCGGCCATTGAGCAAAGTCAGCGTTGAATCCGATCCGAGGCCACGCAGATTGACGCCCGAGCCGAAGCCGCCGTTCAGATTGCCTCCGGTTCCGAATGCCGTGCCCGGGCCATCGTTAGCGAAGTTTTGCGGCAGCGCGCGCAGCAGGCTTTCGGTGTCGTTGAACCCTCCCCGAACAATCGCGTCGCGATCGATGACGATCAACGAGTCCGAGGGATTCCCGCCCGGAATCCGGGTTCCGGTGACGACAATTCTCTCAAAGTCGGACTGTTCCTCCTCTTGCCGAGCCACTCGGTCGTCGATCTGGTCGATGGCCGTGGCATCGGTTTGAAGCACGGGCGCGGTTGCTTGCGCCATCTGACGGGATGGTTCCACGCGATGGTTCTTGGAGTCGCCTTGTGGCCCCGGCGGCGTACGGCGCAGGATCAACGTATTGTTGCTGGCAAACTCATACTCGATACCGGTGCCGTCCAGCAGCTTGGCAAGCGCCGATTCGGCCGAATAACGACCGTTCAAACCTCCCGTCTCAAGCTTGGCAACAAGCTCGGGCGGATACATCAACTGGAGATTGCTTTGCACCGCAAACTGGTTGAGGGCCTCGGCAAGACCCTGTGCGGCGATATTATAGCGAACTTCCTCCTCGCCCGCTTCGGCCACCCCCACCAAAAGGGCGGCGGCAATAGCCGCCCCGCCAAACAACCGAACGAGCCGCTTTTCCGGCTTCGCGACATCGCCCTCATTCCTACAAGCTGACATGAGACCTCACAACCTGGCTTTTTTTGCGTTGAGACGGCGAGGTGGCAGTTTTCTTTGGGTGCCGCCCAGTCTGCACCGTCCTTGGCTCTACAGCTAAAGACGAGCTCGGGAGGCGCCCCCCATGTCGAAGGCCCGAGACCTGCGAGTGGTTAAGATCTTGGTCGGTCAGCTGCGCGTGAGAACGGTCTGCGCGTCGGGGCCGGGTGTGGCCTTCACGCCGAAGGTCTTTTCCAGCGCCGCAACGAACCCGCGCGAATCCCCGATATGGAAGACGCCGCTTACCGCCAGGTCCGCGAGCTTGGGATCACCGATCCGAATCCGACTTGTGGTGTAGCGGTTGACCTCGGAGACGGCATCCGCCAGGCGTGTTGCCTTAAAAATCAGATTGCCCTCGATCCAGCCGGTCGCGATCTCAAGATCGGCGGATCGCTTTTCAACCGCCGGAACACCCTGTCGGACGGATGCCTGCTCGCCGGGCGCCAGAGTTTCGAAAATCTCGACTGACGCCGCGGCGTCCGCGAAATCGGCTTCATGCTCTCGGTCTCGAGCATGTTTGACCTCCACACTGCCTTCGATCAGCGTCACCGTGACGATATCAGGATCGATGCGGACATCGAACGCCGTGCCAAGGGCCGTGACAGTTGTATCCCCAGCCTCGACCAAGAACGGCCGATTTACGTCCAGCGACACATCGAAGTGCGCCTGACCGTCTTCCAGGAAAACCAAACGTCGATCGTTCGAGAATTCGACTTTTATGACGGTGGAGGTATTGAGATTGACCGCCGATCCATCAGGCAGTTCGACGAGGCGCTGTTCGCCAAGCGCCGTCTGGAATGTCATCGGCGCCTCGGCCGGCCGGTCGACGATCACACCGAAGAAAAGTAAGACCAGACCGGTCGCAGCCGCGGCCGATGCTGCGGCCGAATGACGCCCGAGAAAGGCCCTTGTTGTCGCAACAACCCTGCCAGGCTTGAGCAACGCCGGCCGGGTAACGGCTGGTTCACGCCTTAGCGCCGCATCGCGCGCCTGTTGTATCGCCGGATCGTCGGCAATGGATCCCGCCTCGTTCCATAGAGCCTGGATCGCCTGAAAGGACGCAGCATGGGCGCGGTCGGCGTCATGCCATCTTTCGAAATCCGCCCGGTCCTGCTGCGAGCAATCGGGCGCCATCAACCTGGCGAGCCAACGTTCTGCTTCGCTCATCGCGTCATGCGTCGTTTTGTTTAGATCGGTCATCCTAGATAACGCCTATAAGGCGCTCTCCCCCATGCGCGCGCGCAACTCGGATAGTGCCCGGCTGATGTGTTTTTCGACCATCGAGACCGTAATCCCGCAATGCGCGGCGATCTCCGGATAGGTCATGTTCTCGTAACGGCTCAGCAGGAACACCTTCTTGCAGCGTGGTGGCAGACACAGGATCGCCGCGCGCAGACGGGTCAGTTCCTGTCTCGCGCCAACCGTGCGCTCCGGACCCGGCTCATCCGCTTGCAGCACCGATTCATCCAGCGGAACATGATCGGACGAATGTCGTGAGAAAGCGCGCCGCACTTTGTCTTTCACAAGATTATCGGCAATCCGAAAAAGCAGTGCTCTGGGATGTTCAATATCGGCCAGGCTGTCGTAGCGGGTCAGCCGGCAATAGGTCTCCTGGGCCAGGTCAGCGGCATCATCGCCATTGACCAGACGTCGCGACAGGAAACGCATCAGCCAGTCGTGATGACGGCGGAAGATGTCCTCAATCGCCGGGTTTCGGGTCCGGTCCGGAGGCAGCATTTTAATCGACTCGGCCGCCACGTCCGCATCACCGCTTCCCGTGACCATTCAGTTCCTCCCTCTCGATCGCCGTAATTTATAACATTTCCCAGGCAATCGCCAATTTGGCTAGGCTTGCGGACCGTCTTTCACTGGGCTGACCGTCGAGTTGGTTGTTGTTGCATGTGATCTCCAAAAGGGCAGGCGCGCGCCACGGCCCGCGCCCGCCAAGAGCACAGAGAGGAAGTGCCGTCACCGGCCAGTTCTCGAAGTGAGCTTTGGCTTCGCCGAACTTGCAGCCCTCCAATAATTTGACCGACCGCCTATCAAGACAGGCTGCCCCTACTCTTCGAAACGCACCGAAGCGGGCTCACCCCACCCAAGGCCTCACAAAAAAATCTGCAAGCATTCAACGAGGGTGCATGTGGGGCCCGACGTGGTTGATGCCGGATAAGGGCTGAACCGGCGAATATCGGCCAATCAGCCCACGATACGATGCGCCGCGCGATGCACGACCCGGCTGGCGACATGACTCTACGCGGGCAAGTCACTTCCCTCTTTCTCAAAATAAGCAGCCTTTATCTTCCCTTTTAAACAGGGAAATCGGCGCTGCGGACAGGAAAGACGGATTCGCCATAGACTGTGCCCGCATCAGTCTGCGAGGCCGAGCAGCTCCATATAGCGGTCGCGCAAGAGGGTCTGGCGCGAGACCAAGTCGATCTCCCGGCCGCGGATCAGGACATGCGTCGGCGCTTCCATCAGTTCGAAAGGATCGCCGGGCCAGATGACGATATCGGCGTCCTTGCCGGCGGCCAGCGTGCCGTAGGTTGCGCCGATCCCGAAAAGCTCCGCGGGCTCGCGGTTCCCGAGCTCGTTCGGCTCAAAATCCTGGTGCCCACCGAATAGCCGCCAATCTCGGCTTCCAACTGTCCGGTGCTGGCCGTGTTTGCGGACCACCAGCTGATCAGAACTGGAAATCGGTGCTTAGTAAAAGGATTTCCCTGTTCCGCCGAGAAGTTTCCCTGTTTAGACGGTTTTGGCAGCACGCCACCCGCCAATAATCCGGTGCCCTCAGGAAGCGGGATCGCCTTTGTAAAAGGCAGGCACCGCCGCACCCCAAATCAAGGCGAATATGGCGGCCAGATAAGCATTTTCTCCGAGTTCGATGGGCCCCGCGGGGGGTTCCAATGCGACAACCCACAAAGTGAACGAAATCACCGCGATTATTACCGCGCTCCATTGCGGAGAACCGGTCGCCGGATCCTGCGTCGCGCGGTAACGAAGGACACCGCTGAGGACAAGACACGCTGCCGCCAGAATCCACAGCCCAAGTGCCTTGCCCCCGGCCACTGCAGAACCTGCGCCATACAGCCCAAGAGCCTCGGCCGGAATCAGTTTGGCGATTCGCGATCCCCAACCGTCTTCACGCTGCGTTCCTTGGGTCAGCGCCTTAGGCGCGGCAACGTCGCCAGTTCCGACAGATGATCTGATAATGCGAAGGCTCATTGCGTTTCTCCAAATTCGAGTGAGCTAAAGAAGGTCAGAGACATGACGTTCGGCCAATACTTCGTTGGACCTCAATTCGGGAAGACCGGTCGCCCCACCGGCACCGATCTAAAAAGCTCTAACTCTCCAAACAGGCCGAGACATCGCCTTCCGTGCTGCTGGCCTGATCGATACAAGCTTGCAGGTTCCTGAGGGCTTCATTGGCCTCGATCTGGGCCTGTTGCGCCTTGATAAGGTTGGTCTGCTCGTTTTGCAGATTGACACGAAGCTGGATGAGCTCCGCCGGGACCGAAACGACGGCCTTGGCCATTTCCACCGGCAGCCGGACGAATTCTAGGAGCTCGCTCGGCCGGTTACGCTCCCACGACACCACCGCGCCGTCCTTGAACGTCACATCATTGACCGTCTTGACCAGGAAGGAGCTCTTGATGGGGATATAGCCGATCGGCCCTTCGTTGGGCAGCATGGCGACGACAGATTTCTCGGGAAGCATACCTCTTGGATATCCCGGGTAGTTTTCCTCATCTTTTTTGTCTTCCGCATTGCCAACGTTCGGGTTTGCCGGGCGGTCGGCACTTTGAGACTCTTCTACCGGGCTGCACGATCCAGTCTTGTTGGCTTCGGCCGCCATGTCATGACTGGTCTCAAACACTCCGGAGGCGCAGCTAAGCACAGAGACCGTGTAAGGAAGAACGGCACGATAGACGTAGCCCGAATAGGCGGTATCCGGTTTGGTGTCGGCATAGGACGAGTCGTCCACAGTATCCGCGGTTTTCGTTTGTTTGCGTCCTTTGGATACAGAATCGGTGGGAACTCCGGATGGACCACCAAGCGGCTCAACAAAGATCTGGCGCTCAAAACACAATCCAAGCTCGTGATTCAGCTTCTTGATATCTTCGCTAACGGTTGGGTCAAAGATCCACTCGTAGGTGACTGGTATCCGACACTCGACTTTGTCATCGACCGGCGTGTCGGCCATAAAGGCCAGAGCCCCCAATGAGGGTCGAAAGAACGTCCCGGCGGCTCCTGCGAGCTGCACCAAAATGTCTCCCGTGCGATCGGTCGATTCGACGTGACTCGAGGTCAACAGGCCACGTTCATTGACGTTTATCTTTGTCAGGTCGTCCCTGAGAGGTTGATGGCGCGGCCGCGCATAATAGATGTGATCGGGGTCCGGCTCCGTTGGCAGGAGCTCCAATGTCAGCTTGATCGTGTCCTTCGGATCCTCCTCGGCTTGCGCCGACCGAAGTTGCATGAACGCGGTGTCGAAGCCTTCGGTGGCCTGCGACACAGTCTTCTCGGCATCACCATGATTCAGGACGGCGTAGCCGACCTCCCGTTGGAGCGCCGAGATCGCCGGCGCCGGTAGTTTTCTCCGCTGCGCATCGGCCAGTCGCGACCGGGCCGCCGCCACCTTGTCGCTCTCCTCCTTGAGCTTCTTGCGAGCCACATCGAGAGCGGCTTCGGCGTTCGCAAGGGCGATTTCTGCCTGAGCAACGCTGCGCTTCGGCGTAGCGGTGCGTTCTGCTTTCACCCGCATCAAACGCTGCGGCAAGTAATAGACAATCCCCTTGCCGTCTTTTGGCGCCTCCAAAATCCGTTTGCCTTCTTTATTTTTTTTGAGCGTTGCTCTTTCGCTTTTGACGACCGTGCAGCCAGCCAACACGGTGCTGGCCAAGACCGCAATCAATGTGAGATGCCGAAATTGTCTGAAAGACAGTCTTTGAAACATGGTCCGATCCTTTCCCCGGCGAAGCGCTGACATTGAGAAAGGATAGGCGTTGCGAGACATTTGAACCCGTGACGGCGATCACGCTCCCGGTCTTAAGTCGAGGGGCACGGACAAGGCCCTCAATTCATGCCCGACCCGAAAGGTGAATCGGAGAGCCGGGGGGTGCCCCGGCTCTCAACATGGAATTCCAGCGTGTGTTGATTCTTTATTGGCGAGAGGCCGCGCGCTCCAATGCTGCCTCCAAGAATTCCCTGCCGCTGGTATTCGCCGATTCCAGCGCCCGACTTACATTCGGGTCGGACAGGATATTCGTCAAAGCCGCCCGCCGGGATGGCAACCTTCCCGACTCCGCTAAGGCGGCGACGGGGCGCTCCGGATAGTATTCGGCGATCGAGCTGCGGTCCTGCGGCGAAAGAACATTGGCGCGCCGGCCGGTGAAGCAGGCGCTATCGGCCCCGTTCTTGAACATCCATGGGTCGAACGCGTAGAGCATGATCGACTCACGATCGAACCTGCCGTGGCGATAGGCACTCGTGTTGGCCAACTGCCGCAGATTGAAATCGACCTGCACCTTGGTCCAATGGTTGTAGGGACCGGCGAGATAGTTATAGAGACCGGGAAGGCGCCCCTTGTGGTCGGCGGTTAGCGGCTCCTCCGGATTGTTATTGCGATGCGTCCGCACGTATCCGGCATCATCGTACCAGCGCCATTCGTCGTCGCACCCCCGTGTCGGGTGCTGATGCATGTGGTGGGCGCCCAGTGCGTGACCGAATTCATGAAGCACCGTGCCTTCCCAACGCGCCGGCAATCGGTCAATGAATCCGTCGAAATTCATCGACGCTTCGCCCGGCCCCACGATGCTGCGGTTAGCACTGTCTGTGCCAACCACCGACCAGTGGCCCGAGCGCTCGAAGCCGATTCGGATGTCGGCCGCGTAGTCGCGGTCACGCGGTGACCACTGGCGGAAGCGGCCGGTGGCCTGATCATGTCCGAAGTCGAGCGTGAGATTCGCGTGGTCCGTCCATTTCAGCGCAACTTCGGCGATTTGTTCGTGAAGATCAGACGACCCGCCAAAAAAGGCGACCTTTACGACACCGCCAGGCTCCCACAGATTCGCGTCCTCGACGATCAGCTCAAATGGCGTAACCCCCTCCCGCGTCCTCGGGAGCGACATTAGGAAGCGTTCTCTGGCCTCCAAACGGGCCTGTATCTTGCTGGGCAAAGCCTCCAATCGCGGAACAGGAATCTCAACCGACTCTTCTTCGCCCGCGGCCGGACCCGTAAGCGATGCCAGCCCCAGAATGGTGATCGCCGCCACGACCTGCGCGGGCCGCCAACTTTCTGGCGATCTGGATCGCAGAAATCGGGATGGATAAGCCGAAACGCGATCGAATTTGTTGCCGTTAAGCGCTCCCTTTCTCATTGTATCACCCTCTCAGATTCGTTCGAAACGGCAATGCTTGCACTGGCTGAAGAAGGCGGTCTGTGAGGGTCGTCACGTATCTGTGACTCCGCTCCCTGCACGAAATGGTTGCAAGTCTGTCCCAATATGAGACAATTTATGTGGGCTTGAGGGAGTAGGCCCGTCGGCAATGGGGCGCATATGGCCGGCAGCTATCGCTACAAAGCCTTCATTAGCTATAGCCACCGCGACCGACGCTGGGGGCGCTGGCTTTTGCGCGCCATAGAGACCTACCGGGTGCCGCGTCGGTTGGTCGGCCGGGCGACGTTTCGCGGCAAAGTTCCCCGCCGTCTGGCCCCGGTTTTTCGCGACAGGGACGAGCTGCCGGCCGCCGAAGACCTTAGCGCCAAGGTGCGCGAGGCGCTCGAACAATCAGAGTTCCTGATCATCGTCTGCTCGCCCGATGCGGCGGCCTCACGCTGGGTCAATCAGGAGATCCTCGAATTCAAGCGCCTGCGCGGCGAGGATAATCTGCTGGCGGTCATCGTCGACGGCGAGCCCTTTGCGTCGGAGCGAGTTGGGGACGCCGCGGAGTGCTTCCCACCGGGACTGCGCCGCAAGGTAGGGCCGGACAGTGCCGTGACCGACGCACGGGCGGAGCCGGTGGCGGCGGACCTGAGAAGCGAAGGCGACGGCCGCCGCCTCGGCCGCCTCAAGCTGGTCGCCGGCATGCTTGGCTTGTCTCTCGACACGCTCATCCAGCGCGATCTGCAGCGCCGCCACCGCCGCGTGACGGCGGTCACGGTCGGCGCGCTCCTCGGCGTGCTAGCCATGGGGGCGTTGACCCTGGAGGCGGTCGATGCCCGGCACGAAGCAGAACTGCGCCGGGGCGAGGCAGAGGGACTGATCGAATTTATGCTGACCGATCTGAGAAAGAAGCTGGAGCCGGTGGGACGGCTCGACGTCCTGGACGCGGTTGGCGAAGAGGCGATCGGCTACTATGCCGCCCGGCGTCTCACCGAGATGCCCGACGACTCCATCGGCCGCCGCGCCCGCGCGTTTCACCTGTTAGGCGAGGTCGACGACCTCAAGGGCGATTTGGATGGCGCGCGGGAGATGTTCGAAGCGGCCTATAGCTCAACCGAGGCTCTGCTGGCACGTGATCCAGAAAGTCCGGATCGAATCTACCACCATGCGCAAAGCGCCTTTTGGGTTGGATACTTGGGTTGGAGGCTAGGAGACTACAGCCGAGCAGAGGAGTTACTTACCGAGTACCAGAATCTTTCCGGTAGGCTTGTTGAACTTGAGCCCTCGAATCTCGAATGGCGAATTGAATACGGGCTTGCGACCAAAAACTTAGCCGCCATAAACATCGAGTCGCTAGGCAAGCCGGAAGTGGGCGTTCGCTACAACGAAGCAGCACTGGAAATCCTGGGAAGTATTCCCAAAGACTACAAGTCCTTCGAACTGATAAGGCTCGAGATTTCAGATGCCCTAGCCTGGAACGCAGATTACTACGAAATGCGCGGACCGCTTAGTAAGGCATTATTTTATAGAAAGCGGCAAGAGAAAATAATTAGATCTCTTATTGAGGGCGGAACAAATAAATTTGAAAACAGATACGAAATATTGGGGTGTCTATTCGCTCTATCTAGAATTAGCTCCTATATTGGGGAACTCGACTCAGCTCGCAGCTATATTAGTGAATCGAGGGAAGTATCTGCACAGCTTCTGGCGCAGGACAGCGAGAACAAAAAATGGCGTAGACAAGCGGTTCGCGCCGAACTCGCGCTAGCCGAGTTCCTCTTGGCCCGCGGCAAGACCGCCAACGCGCAGCATTCACTCCAACAAAGCAACATCTTAATGGCACCCTTGGCAGACATGCGCGATCCCAGATGGCTCGCACAAACCGTAGATTTCGCTCAGTTTCTAGAAGGAAGCATTGCCGAAGAAGAGGGGCGCTTAGAATCCGCTCAAGAGATCTTTCGAAGCCTCATATCCAAGATCGATTCCAGGGCCGATATCGAGGATCAAACGGTAGAGGGCCTGCATTTCATGGCCCGATCCTATATCGCGCTGCAGAGACTAGGAGCTATTCAGTCCGGCGACCGAAGCCAAATGGTCCAAATCACTCAAGAAACCTCCAAGCGGTATGAATCCATTGGTCCAGAACAGAAGTTCGTCCTTCGACAGCTTCTTGAATTTTTTGAAGATGAAGAGGCGGCACTCCGAATATCGGCGGAGTTGCAAGAAAATGGGTACAGGCCGGGATCCCATTAGTTTCGACAAATCTGTCCGAGCAAATAGGAAGGAAAGTAAAATGCCAATCGAATTCGTAGCAGCTACATCTCGCGAACAGCTTACTGATATCAATACACTATCTACAGTCTTGTTTAGCCCGACACTTTTTGCGGGTCAGTGTACAAACAAAAACGTCACTCAAACTGTATTCTGTATGTTTGATTACAATGGCCAGTATAACCAAACATTCCACTACTTTTATTCTGAAAAACAGAATATGACGAATCAAGAGATCATCCAATACTGTATAGATGAAAAGAGCCGTGGATTCGATCCGACAAAAAAAAGAACAGGCATGGACATCAATATCGGGCCGAATGACAGAACACGAATAGTGCTATTCTGCATTGAGGATGACTGTTTCTTTGATGACCGTGTACAAAATGGAGTTCTCGAATTGAAAGGCCCGGATCCGCACGGGCAATTCTGTGATTTTCAGCACTCTGGCGGGAACCCTAGCCAATCAAAAATAATCCAAATTGTTCACAAAAACATCTATAGATATGAATACAAATATAATCTCTACATCCGCTATGATGGGCGCATGCCTGGTCAAGCCAAGATTGATCCTTCAATTAGAAATGACGGCGGTCTCGTCAACATAGGTGGCGCCACTAACGATGGCTGAAATACAGGCTTGGCGAAACTGCATTTGGCCGGAATCAACATTATCTTGACTCTTGCCCGCTCCATTTCCTTGGAGCGGGCACATGTTGAGTGTAACCGGTAGCGTCAGGCTAGGTGAGGGGCCATCAGATGACCAGTGAGGCCCGTGCTCTCCTCCGCCGTGGCGAGTTGCTCGCAGCTTACGACTCGGCGGTGGAGGGATTGCGCGACAAACCCGATTCCACGCCACTCAAACATAGCGCCGTGTTGTGCCTGGCCCGCGCCGGGGCGATGGAACGGGCGCAGGCGGAATTCGAGCGGCTCGGGCTCGATAAGATCAAGGACGACGAAGACGTTCTCGCGCTTGGTGGCCGTCTACTGAAGGCGGTGGCGCTCGAAAAAGCCGGCGACGAGCGCCGTCTTATCGCCCGAGCGGCGGCCGAGAAATACGCCCGAGCCTACCGCCAGACAGGCGGGTTTTTTTCCGGCATCAACACGGCCAGCCTGCTCGTGGTGGCCGGCCGCGCCGAAGAAGCGGAAGCGACGGCCCACCAGGTTCTCAAAAGCCTCGAGGGCGCCGAGACCGGCGCTGGAGAAGCCGCCTATTATCGCGCGGCCACCCGGGCGGAGGCCCACTTGCTGCTTGGCGATCAAGCGGCATCGGAGGCCAGCCTTGCCGACGCCCTTACGCGCGATCCGGACAACTACACCGCCCACGCAACGACGCTGAAACAGCTGGCTATGATCCTGGAAGCGCAGGAGGCCGATGCCGACTGGCTCGACCGCTTCCGACCGCCCAAGGTGGCGCATTTCGTTGGGCATATGTTTGAGGCCGGAGGCGAGCGGGCCGATGCCGAAGAGGAATCCGTCCGCGCGGCAGTGAACGAGGTCGTCGCCGCGGAAGGCATCGGCTTCGGCTTTGGCGCGCTGGCCGCCGGCGCTGACATCATTATGGCCAAAGCGCTTCTTGACGCTGGGGCTGAGCTTCACCTGGTACAGCCTTGTCCCGACGATGTCTTCGTCGAGACGTCGGTTCGGCCCTACGGCGAAAGCTGGGCAGACCGGTTCGAGAGGTGTCGCAGGCACGCAACGGTCAGCTACGCGACCGGCGATCGGGCCAATTTCAACGGACTCGACAAGGCTTTCTCAAGCCAGATCGCCATGGGCAAGGCAATTCTACGCGCACAATTTCTAGCGACGGAGGCGGTCCAAATCGCCGTTTGGGACGGAAAGCCGGCCCAGTGCGAAGCGGGTACGGGGCACGATGTTGCGTTCTGGCGGCAGACCGGACTCCGGCAGATCATCCTGCCGTTTGAGTTGGTGCGCATGCGCCGCGCTCATAGGAATTCCGGCGGCGCGCAACGCGCCGGACAGCCCTTCCGGCGCAAGCTCATGGCCATGCTGTTTGCCGACACCCACGGCTTCGGGAAACTCGGCGACGAACAGGTTCTGGCATTTGTCCAGACGGTGCTCGGCCCTCTTGCCCAATGTTGCCGGGAGCTCCCCGGCGCTGCGTCCCACTTCAACACCTGGGGCGACGGGCTCTTTCTCGCCTTCGACAAGATCGGCGATGCAGCCCGGGCCGCGCTGGCTCTACAAGAATGTTTCCGGTCAATCGATTTGGCCGCTTTCGGCCTGCCGGACACCTTGGCGCTCAGGATCGGCTGTCATTACGGGCCCGTACAAGAGCATACCGACCCGTTTCTCGGACGACCGAACATTTTCGGCAACCAAGTGGTGATCGCCTCGCGGGTTGAGCCGGAAACCGTGCCGGGCTCGATCTACGTGACCGAGCCCTTCGCCTCGGTATTGGCGGCATCTGAGGGGAGGCTGTTCCGCTGCGAATATGTCGGCGAGGTCGAGCCCCGCAAAGGCTCCGATAAGCTGCTCCTGTTCAGCCTCCGGCGTACGGGGCAGCTCATTCAAGATAGGTCAGGGCGCCAAGCTGCTTCGGCGCCAAAATCGTCATCGCGCCGCGCTCGCGAATGACCAGCCCCCTTCTCTCCAAGTCGTTGATGGTGCGAGAGACGGTTTCGCGTGTGGAGTTGATCCTTCGGGCCAGTTCTGTAATCTGTGGTACCGGCCGAATTTCACGAATCTCACTCCCTTCCAGGTTACCGTGTTCGGCGGCGCGCAGCAATTCCGCATAAACCCGGCCAGGCGCCGAAAGGACGGAGAGCTCGAACATACGTTGGGTTGTGTGGCGGATCCGCTCAACGAGCCGCCGGGAGACGGCAAGGCCAAACTCGCCAAATTCTTCCATCAGCGTAATGAAATCCCGGGCTGCAAAGACCGCGACGGCCACATTCGAAGCTGCAACGATATCGGCCGACCGGTGCATGTCGGTCAATGCGGCCATCTCGCCGAAAAGATCACCGGGGCCAAAATCGTCGAGCCAGATTTCATGGCCTTCGCTGGAGTAGACAACGGCGCGCGCCTGCCCCTTGAGCAGGCAGAAGACATCTTTGTCCGCCCCGTCCTGCCCGACGATGATTTGTTTGGCGGAGAAATTTCGAAGTTTGGCAGCGGCCTGAACGGCCGCCAAAACGCCGGAATCGCCTCCGACGAACCGCGACAGCCCAGCCAACTCATCCACAACGTCTTTGACCATAGCCCCGCCTCAACGAAGTGATTCAAAAGCAGCTCGTAGCTATACTACTTGAACCTGCACTCATGTGAAGTGCTTCAACCCGTCCAACAACCGACGGAAGTTGTGACCGCCAGCACTCAAACGACTACCGATAATTCCGAGCTATCGCTTCGACCGCCCTCGCCTGGATGATCGGCCTCGTGCTTCGACGCGACAGCCGTTGTGTCGCCGGGCGACTGCGTCAAAGAAGTCGCCCGTGGGCGCGGACGGAGCGCTGCCGGACGCACCAGCCAGTGTCACTGAAATCTCTAGCCATGGGACTCAACCACTTCTGTTGCCACCTACTACATCCCGTCGCCCGATCGCCCGCTCTCCAGGCGCAGTCGTTCCGCACTCCCATCCGCGCGTCACCAATTCCACATGGTGCCGTCTTCGAGACGGTTGATCGGCAAATAGGCCGGCTTATACGGATATTTGGCGGCCAGGGTTTCGTCGATCTCCACGCCGTGCCCGGGCGCGTCGCCGGGATGGAGATAGCCGTCGCTGAAGCTATAGGCGTGTGGGAAGACGGTGTCGGTCTCCTCCGTATGGCGCATATATTCCTGGATGCCGAAATTGGGCAGCCAGATATCGAGATGCAGCGCCGCGCCCATGCAGACCGGTGACAGATCGGTGGCCCCGTGGCTGCCCAGCCTGACCTGATACAGGCTCGCGTAATCGGCGATCCGTCGTAGATGGGTGATGCCACCGGCATGCACCACGGTCGCGCGTACATAGTCGATCAGCTGATTTTGGATGAGCTGGTTGCAATCCCAGATGGAATTGAAGACTTCGCCCACCGCGAGCGGCGTGGTCGTGTGCTGGCGCACCAGCCTGAACGCCTCCTGATTCTCCGCCGGGGTAACGTCTTCGAGCCAGAACAGGCGGTACTCTTCAAGCGATTTGCCGAGAGAAGCGGCCTCCTGCGGCGTCGGGCGATGATGGGCGTCGTGCAGGAGATGAACGTCAAATCCGTAACGCTTGCGCAAGGTATCAAACAGCTGCGGCACATGGCGCAGATATTTCGGGGTATCCCAGACATTCTCTTCCGGCACGGTCCCGTTGGCCGGCTCATAGTACATTTTGTCGCTTGAGACGCCGTAGGTCGCGCTGAGGCCGGGAATGCCGGTCTGGGCTCGGATTGCCTTATAGCCCATCTCCACATAACGGCCGACTTCATCGGAGGTTTCCTCGATATCGCGGCCGTTGGCGTGGCCGTAGACCAAGACGCGATCGCGCGACCTGCCGCCTAACAGTTGGTAAAGCGGCATGCTGGCTGCCTTCGCCTTGATGTCCCAGAGCGCCGTATCGACGGCGGCGACCGCCGTCATCGTCACCGGGCCGCGGCGCCAATAGCATCCACGGTAGAGATATTGCCAGATATCTTCGATCCGGTGCGCGTCCCGTCCAATGAGGCAGGGAACGACGTGGTCCCGCAGATAGGAAACAACGGCTAATTCGCGACCGTTCAGGGTTGCATCACCAATCCCGGTGAGCCCGTCGTCGGTTTCGATCTTCAGGGTTACGAAATTGCGGCCGGGGCATGTCACGATGACTTTGGCGTTTGTGATTTTCACAGTGTTTCCCTGGCTCTTCCTGTTGCCCGAACCGATCAACTAACTATCTCTGCACGCGCCCCGAGGCGTCGCCGGTCATGAGTTTTTCGACGTCCTTCAGGCCAACCCGGTTGAAATCGCCGCCGATGGAATGCTTCAGGCAGCTTGCGGCGGTGGCAAAATTCAGCGCATCGTCGGGATCGTCGTAAGTCATCAGGCCGTGGATCAGCCCGGCCGCGAAGGAATCGCCGCCGCCGACGCGGTCGACAATGTCGGTGATCTCGTAGCGGCGAGACAGGTGGAAGCCGGTCTCGTCCCTCAGGCAAGCGGCCCAGCCGTTACGGTCGGCGCTCAGGCTCTCGCGCAGGGTGATGGCCATGCGCGTCATGCGCGGGAAGGTGTCGAGCATCTTCTCCGTCAGCGCCTCGTACTTCTTGGTATCGAGCGCGCCGGAATGAACGTCCACATCGGCGGAAATATCCAGCGACTTCTGGCAGTCCTCCTCGTTGGCGATTCCGATATCGACATACTGTACGAGCTCGTTCATCACCTCGGGCGCCGTCTTGCCCCATTTCCAGAGCTTGGCGCGGTAGTTGAAGTCGCAGGAGACGGTGACGCCGGCCTTGTTGGCCGCCGTGACCGCTTCCAGGGAAAGCGCCGCCGCGCTTTCGCTGATCGCCGGCGTGATGCCGGAGACATGGAACCAGTCCGCATCGGCGAGTATGGCAGCCCAGTCGAAGTCGCCCGGCGCCGCTTTGGCGATGGCCGATTCCGCTCTGTCATACACGACCTTGGACGGGCGCTGGTTCGCGCCGGCCTCCAGGAAGTAGAGCCCCATGCGGCCGGCGCTACGGACGATGTGGCCGACGTCCACATTGTGGCGGCGCAGCTCGCCGAGGCAGGCATCGCCGATCTCGTTGTCGGGCAGGGCCGACACGAACACGCCCTGGCCGCCATAGTTGGAGATCGACACGGCCACATTGGCCTCGCCGCCGCCGAACGTGGCCTCCAGGACCGGCGATTGGAACAGCCGCTCGTGCCCCGGCGCCTTCAGCCGCAGCATAATCTCTCCAAAAGTCACGACACGTTTCATGCCCGCTCCCCCGCTGCATTCTTAACAATTTCCATGGCCTGCTTCGTCAACTCCGAAATCTCGGCGAAGCTGCCCGCCTCGACCAGACCTTTCGCCACGATCCAACTGCCGCCGCAGGCAATGACCGACGGCTCCGCGAGATAGTCGCGGAGATTGGCCACGGTCACGCCACCGGTAGGGATGAACTTCACCAGATGCCCGTAGGGCGCGGCCAGCGCCTTCAGGAGCTTCAGCCCGCCCATGGCGCCGACGGGAAACAGCTTAGGCACGGACAGACCCAGCGAGATCGTGGTCTCGATATCCGTCGGCGTACAAACGCCCGGGAAAATGGGAATACCCTGCTTGGCGGCGTGTTCCACCACCCCGGCATCGACGCCCGGCGCCACGATGAATTTGGCTCCGGCGCCGATCGCGCGATCCGCCTGATGGACAGTCGAGACCGTGCCCGCGCCGAGCAGGATGTCCGACTCGAAAACGCCGAAGGTAAAGTCGCCGGTGAAGTCGGGACTCGCCAGGCGCTGGCCATTGAAGGTGGTGAGCGAAAACCGGTTGGGCAGGCCGCGGATGGCGATCTCGCCCTCGCCCTCAATCTCTTGAGCGTGCTCTTTTTCTTGCGCGGCGATGGTCCAACCGATGCCGATGAAGGCAACGCTCGCCAAGACGGCGACTCGAAGCGCCTGGCCATAGATCCTGTTTTCGCGATTCACGTCAAATTCCTCCCCAGTTTTTTTGGCTTTTCAGACGCGCATGATTTTCTGCTCGCCCAGCTATACTGATATACCGACGCAAAATAGCCGGGGTCACATTATTGTCAATCCTATTGAGATCTAATTGCCTTACCTATTTGGCAAAGAGATTGGAGTAATTGCCAGGAGTATTATCGATTAACCTCCAGCCAAATTGACCTGATATTTTGATTGTTAATCGCCTGATGGCTGCCGTGGTATCCGCAGGAGACGCTCGCCACACACGCCAACCTGTCGCTGGAAATCGCGGATGCCCGGCTCGAAGATCCGGGCCTCGTAGACCTGTTGGCCGGCACGGCGCATGCAATCGGCGACTTCCAGCAGAAGGACGGCGGCGCCATGTTCTCCGGCCTTCCGCTTGGCGACTATCCGCTGGCAGCCATGTCACGAAAACACGTTACCTTATCGTCCTCGAGGTGAGTGCCGCTAATCGCGGCAAAAGTGAATTACCAATCTCGCAAGCTTGACAGATTTACCTGACAATCTGTATTTCTAGTTGTAATATCACTTTCGCTTGTTCTGGCAGCCGGACAAAGTTGCGGCTAAACTGGGACGGCAACCGGCGACAGTGGGCGAACGAATGAAACAGCGGCAGTACCAGATTATCGCGAAGGAGATCGGCACCAAGATCATCTCCGGCGAATATGCGATCGGATCGAAGCTCTCGGCCGAGCGCGATCTCTGCCAGGAATTTGGCGTCAGCCGCCCGGTCATTCGCGAGGCCGTGATTGCCCTGGAAGCGGCGGGCTGCGTCGAAGTGCGGCATGGCTCCGGCGCCTGGGTGGTCGGCGTTCCCGGCAACCGGAATCTGGAAAGCGTTTCCATCTCGACCGCGCCGAGCCCGTTCGAGGCGATGCAGGCCCGCATCGCGGTGGAGGCGGAAACCGCCGCGCTGGCCGCCCGGCTCGGCACCGACGAGGACTTCAAGCGCATCGAAGAGTGCCTGCTGGCCATGAAGTCGACCAAACAGGCGAAGAAGGATGAGAATTTCAAGCGCGCCGATCACGGTTTTCATCTGGCCATCGCCAAGGCGTCCAAGAACACGATCTTCGAGCAGCTCGTCGCCGATCTGTGGATGCTGCGCTACTCCGGCGCGGTCTCGGAATTCGTTTTCGACCGGGTCGAGTCTTCGGGCTGGAAGCCGACCTATAAGGAACATCACGACATTTTCGCGGCCATCAGGCGGCGCGACGAGGCGGCCGCGCGCGACGCCATGATCGCGCACCTCAACGGCGTCGTCGATGCCATGCTCAAATCGACGGAAATCCAGGAAATGGAGAAGGTCAAGAAGTCGATCGATTCCCAGCGCCTGAGATTTTCTGTCGGTGCCTCCACCTCGAAGGCCGCAGCAGCCGCGGTGCAAGACGCCGAAGTCTGAATGACATCGTCCCTTTGAGCTTCTCTCTCCACGAGACCGGTTCGGCTATCAGCGGAGACTTGCCCAGGTCATGAACGCCCTTAGACTGAATCCGGACCGGTTGTTCCCACCCGACATGACGACGCGGGCGATTGCGCGGCGGCTCTACGATACGGTCGCGGGCCTGCCGATCATCAGCCCGCACGGCCATACGGACCCGTCCTGGTTCACCCTCAACGCGCCGTTCCCGGACCCGGCCGAGCTTCTCATCGTGCCGGACCACTTCGCTGGAGCACCACGAGACTATCCGCGCATCAGACTGGACCGGCAACGTCATCACCGCCTATCGGCCCGACAACGTCGTCGGCGCATCTGGTCACGGCTCTGGTCGGCGTCTTCCTCGCCATCTACGGGACGCGCCTGGTGATCGGGCTTTGGGGCTACGCCATTCCCACGCTCGGCCTGCCACGGGGCTCGGCCTTTCTGCCGATGCCCGTGGCCGGCGCCATGATCGCGGGCTTTACCCTCGAGCACATCTACGCCCTTGTCAAAGGCACCGACGTGGACCCGTCATGGCCCTGACGCTCCTTCTCCTGGCGCTCGCCCTCCTGCTGGCCCTCGGCGTGCCGGTGGCCTTCGCCCTGTTCGGCGCCTCGGTGCTGGTGTTCTTCTTCCTCGACATCGCGCCGGTGACGGCGGTACAGCGCATGGCCGCCGGCATGAACGTGTTCAGCCTCATGGCAATCCCGTTCTTTATCTTCGCGGGCGATCTGATCTATCGCGCGGGCATCGCGGAGAAGCTGGTGCGTGTGGCCGACGCTGCATTGGGCCGCGCGCGCGGCGGCCTCGGCCAGGTGGATGTGGGCGCCTCGAAGATGTTCGGCCCGGTCTCCGGCTCGGCGGTGGCCAGCGTCTCGGCGCTCGGCTCGGCCCTGATGCCGATGATGGAGGAACAGCGCTACGACCGCGACTACGCGGTCAACGTCACCTGCACCGCGGCTATCCGAAAGGCATCTTTCCCGGCTGACGCACGTTTCTGACCGCCGCGCTGATCGCACTGCCGGGGCTGATGACCCCGCCCGTCGGCTCCGTGCTCTTCGTCGGCGCGGCCATCGGCAGGATCCGCATCGAGGACGCGGTCAAGACCATCTGGCCCTTCTATCTCGCCCTTATCGCCGCCCTCCTGCTGACCGCCTATGTGCCAGCGCTGACCCTCGCCCTGCCGGAATTGCTGAGATAGCCGGTCCGACTCGAATCCCAGACAACAATCTGCACGGGGATCAAAAGCTCGGCGGGGTGCAGGCGGTGACGAGTTCGCAGGGCTCGGTGCTTTCGTTCTTGAATGTGTGGGGCTGGTCGCTCTTGAAGTAGTAGGCGTCGCCGGCCTTGAGTGTCCGCGTCCTGCCACCGACCGTTACTTTAAGGCGTCCCTTGAGGATGACGCCACATTCCTCGCCGTCGTGCCGCAACGGAAGCTTGCCGGTGTCCGCACCCGGCTCATAGCGCTCGCGCAGAAGCTGGATGGCCTTGCCGGCAAGGTTGCCGCCGATCTGCCTGTAGGAGACGCCGCCTTTCGAGATCTCGACGAGATCGCGGTCGGAGTAGAACACTTTGTCGTTGGCGGACGTGCCGTCATAGGTGAAGAACTCCGCCAATGTCATCGGGAGGCCCGACAGGATTTTCTTGAGCATGCCGACGGTCGGGCTCGGCCCGCCGGTTTCGATCAGCGAGATCGTGGCATTGGACACGCCGGTTCGCCGCATGAGTTCGCGCTGCGACAGGCCGTGCGCCTCGCGAACGGCACGCAAACGCGCGCCGATATCGTCGTCCCGGTCTCTTTTCACCATGGCAAACCGCGCCTTTCAGCTATGGGAGGCAGGCGTTGAATATGCCTAAACATAGATAGCAATTATACATATATTTCAACAACTTAATTTTTCAAACATAACGCGTTGTTTGACAGCCCATAGCGCGCTTAGGCTTACCAAAATCACCCGTTTTCAGAGGAACGGCATGAACCACGCCGGGCACCATATCGACGGCGCCGTCCGTCACCAGGCCGATCGCACCGCCGAGGTCACCGACCCGGCGACGGGGCGCGTCATCCGCCGGGTGGCGCTGGCGGGCGCGGCGGACGTTGGGCAGGCGGTCCGGTCCGCGCGCGCGGCATTCCCGGGCTGGCGCGACCAGCCGCCGGCCAAGCGCGCGCGCATCCTGTTTCGCTACAAGGAGCTGTTGGAAAACAACGCGGGCCAGATTGCCCGCACCGTTACCGAAGAACACGGCAAAGTGTTCGACGACGCGCTCGGCGAGGTCGGCCGCGGCATCGAAATCGTCGAATACGCCTGCGGCGCGCCAGAGCTGCTGAAAGGCGAGCACGCCCGCAATGTCGGGCCGGCGATCGATAGCTGGTCGGAGTTTCAGCCGCTCGGCGTCGTTGCCGGTATCACGCCCTTCAACTTCCCGGCCATGGTGCCGCTGTGGATGTTCCCGATCGCTATTGCCTGCGGCAACACTTTCGTCCTCAAACCTTCCGAAAAGGACCCCAGCGCGGCGCTCAGGCTGGCAGCGCTGTTCACCGAAGCCGGCTTGCCCGACGGGGTTCTGAATGTGGTCAACGGCAATCACGAGGCGGTTGACGCCTTGCTGACATGCCCGGACATCGACGCGGTCAGCTTCGTCGGCTCGACGCCGGTGGCCGAGCACGTCTACCGCACCGGCACCGCTCACGGAAAACGCGTCCAGGCCCTGGGCGGCGCCAAGAACCACGCGATTGTGCTGCCCGACGCGGATACGGGAATCGCGACCACCGCCCTGATGGGCGCGGCCTACGGCTCGTGCGGCGAACGCTGCATGGCGATCTCGGTTGCCGTGTGCGTCGGCGACGATACCGCTGAGCGGCTTGTCGCCACGCTGACGGACCGGATCGCCGATCTGAAGGTTGGGCCCGGCCGGGACCCGGACAATGACATGGGCCCACTCATCACCGCCGCCCATCTCCAAAAGGTACGCTCCTATCTGGACATCGGCGTCCAGGAAGGCGCGGCGTTGGTGGTCGACGGACGCCGCTTCAACGGGCCGGCGGCGGGCGATGGCTTCTTCCTGGGCGCAAGCCTGTTCGACCATGTCACGCCCGATATGCGTATCTATCGGGAGGAAATCTTCGGCCCCGTGCTGTGCGTCGTGCGCGCGGACAGCCTGCAAGCGGCGGTCGAGCTGATCAATGCCCACGAATATGGCAACGGCGCCTGCATCTTCACCCGGGACGGCGAGGCGGCGCGGTATTTCACCGATACCGTCAAGGTCGGCATGGCGGGCGTCAACGTGCCGCTGCCTGTTCCCGCCGCGGTTCACAGCTTCGGCGGATGGAAGCGATCCCTGTTCGGCGATCTCTACGCCTACGGCCCGGACGCGGTGCGGTTCTACACCCGGCGCAAGACGATCACCCAGCGGTGGCCGGCCCGCGACGCGCGGGAGACCAG
This sequence comes from Sphingomonadales bacterium, assembly GCA_022360855.1. Lineage (GTDB taxonomy): Bacteria > Pseudomonadota > Alphaproteobacteria > Sphingomonadales > JAKSBY01 > JAKSBY01. The sequence goes on from JAKSBY010000684.1 coordinate 23,630, forward strand.
CCAGTTCGCGTTTCCAAGCGGAGCATGACAATGGCAAGCGATCCCATGGACCCTCACGGCGACCACAACACGTCGCGCTCCAACCAAGGTGGCATCCACGCCCATTGGATGCCGTTCACGTCCAATCGGGACTTCAAGCGCGCGCCCCGGATTCTGACCGGGGCTGACGGCCACCATTATCTGACCTCGGACGGACGGCAGGCCTATGACGCTTTCTCCGGCCTTTGGACCACGGGGCTGGGCCACTGCCACCCCAGGATCGTCGAAGCCGTCAGCCGGCAGATCGCGACGCTCGACTACGCCATGTCGTTCCAAATGGGCAATGACAAGGCATTCGCACTGGCCGAACGTCTGACGGCGCTGGCGCCGGCCGGGTTTGGCCAGGTGTTCTTCACCAACTCGGGCTCGGAAGCGGCGGACACGGCGCTCAAAATCGCGCTCGCCCATCACCACGCCGTGGGCGATGCGGCTCGCACGCGCCTGATCGGGCGCGAGCGCGGCTATCACGGCGTCAATTTCGGCGGCCTCTCCGTCGGCGGGATCGCGGCGAACCGCAAGGTCTTCGGCGCCAGTCTCCTGCCCGGGGTCGATCATCTGCCCCATACCATGGATTTGGACCACACCGCGTTCTGCCGGGGCCAGCCGGACTGGGGTGCGCATCTGGCCGACGATTTATCGCGGCTGTGCGCGTTGCACGACCCCGCGACCATCGCCGCGGTGATTGTCGAGCCCGTCGCCGGGTCCACCGGCGTGCTGCCGCCGCCCAAGGGGTATCTGGAACGCCTGAGGGAGCTATGTACACAGCATGGCATCCTGCTCATTTTCGACGAGGTGATTACCGCCTTCGGCCGGGTCGGCGCGCCTTTCGCCGCAGAGCGCTTCGGCGTTGTCCCCGACATCATCACCACGGCCAAGGGGCTGACCAACGGCGCCATTCCCATGGGCGCCGTGCTGGTCCGCAAGGAGATCTACGAAGCCCTGATGACCGGCCCGGAGCAGCTTCCGGAGCTGTTCCACGGTTATACATACTCCGGCCACCCGGTAGCCGCCGCCGCAGGGCTGGCAACGCTGGAGGCTTATGAGCAGGAGGGCAGCTTCGCCCAAGCCCGCGCGCTGGAGCCCCTGTTCGAGGACGCGCTTCACGACCTTGCCGACCACCCCAAGGTGATCGATGTCCGCAACTTCGGGCTTATGGGCGCTATCGAGCTGGCGCCACGCTGGGGCGCACCGGGCGCGCGCGGGCTGGAGGTCCACAAGTCCTGCTTTTGGGACGAGGACCTGATAGTCCGCAACGGCGGCGACATCCTGCAGTTCTCGCCGTTCCTGAACGCCAAGCCCGACGATATCGCGATGACCTTCGACAAGGTCCGCCGCGCCATCGACCGCATTGACTGATACCATCGCGGAAACCGAGGGCCCGATGACGCGCCGCTATCGCGGCTGCACGCCGTCCGGCAGTGACCAGAGAAACGTCCCCAAAATGCGCGCGGAGCTGACCGCGGCGCGCTCCGCATCGTCGATCGTGCCGGAATGCTCGAGATAGTTATGCGCCAATGACGGATAGTGCTCGTAGGTGACCGGGACGCCATGGGTCCCGAGCGCTGCAACCAACGCACGGCCATGATCGCGCAGGATATCGAAGCCTGCGGTGCCGACGTAAGATGCGGGAAGCTCCGCGAGGCGGCGCTGCAGCAGTGCCTTGACGTCTTCCGCCGGCCCGAAGCCATCCGGGAACAGGAATTCGATTGCCGTATCGACGATCCAAGGATCCAATCCGTAGCCGAATTTGAACAGCTCTTCCGACGGGTATTTCCCGGTGCCGATAAGATCGATCGACGGGTAGTAGAGGAGTTGATAGTCGGGTACGCGCGCGCCGGTTTCGATGGCGTGCAGGCTGGCATAGAGCGAGATCGACGCGCCGGCGCTGTCACCCCCCACCGCGATCCGGGACGCATCGCCACCGAAACCCTCCGCGTTTTCCGCCACCCACTGGAAGACCGCGGCGCCATCCTCCAGCGCAGCCGGATAGATATGCTCCGGCGCCAGCCTGTAGTTGCCCGACACCACGATCACCTCCGCCTCGTTGGCGATCAGGCGCGCATAGCGGTCGACGGCATCGATGGACGCAAAGATATAGGCGCCGCCATGGAAATATGTAAGCACCGGCAACGGGCCCGGCTTGCGCGTCTGCGGCGTATAGATGCGGATACCCAGCTCACCGCCGGGCGTCCGGATCGTTCGGTCTTCCACCTTGGCCATCTCTTTCGTGACCTTGGTGCGCAACGGCCAGTGACTGTCGGTCAGTTGCCGGTACAAACGCCGACCGTCCTCGGAGTGCAACATGGCCTCATAGCGCGCGCTGGCCTCGGGCGAGCGGTGTTTTTCGAACAAATACTGCATCTTCGGATGCAACGTCTGCCCATCGATGACCTCGGGCGGGCCTTTGAGCTGCATCTCGAAAACAAAATTGGGCAAGCCCAGATACCGGACCGTAAACTTGTCCCCAAGCGAATAGCCGGGGTCGTGGGTCAGGCCCTTCACCTGCAAAGCGTCGGCAATGAGCACCGCGCCGATAGCTACGGCCAAACCAGCGCCGAGAAGCCATCGCTTGTGCTTTCGAAAGAACATGAATCGTCCCGCCCTGAAGGCTCTTATTGTATTTTTTAATACAGAAACGCGTTTTCCGCAGAGAGTCAACATAGTTTTCCGGCCATTTCCAGCCGTCTATTTAATTTAAATTTGGGAATTTTGGATTAGCCGGGCGCCTGCAACTCTGGTAGGCGGGTTGTTGGAAATCGTATTTCAAAATTAAAAAATACTTTATAGCATCAAAATCACCGATACCGCCATGGCGCCCTCGACCAAGCCGCCCAACTCTCCCGAGGACTCCCGATAACCGCAGGCCACCCGACGGGAGCCGTCATCCCGCCGAGGCAGTCGCCGCTATACTGGCCTCGCCCATGCCGGGCCGGCAGGCTCGTCGCCACCAGCGACGCCGTGAGGACAGCATAACCCGACCGCCGACATCTGCGATCGACCTTAAAAAACTGTGTTTATATGCTTAGAAACACAGCATAAGGGCCTCTGGGTATATGGCTTCTATTGCTCGAAAGATCTCAGAATTCCCGAACTTATCCTTGTAATCAGACCTTTTCTTGGGACCGATCAGCCACTCCAGGCCATATC
>JAKSBY010000693.1 GCA_022360855.1 Sphingomonadales bacterium
CGATCTGAGGCCGAATTCGTATGACCAGGCTTCTTCCTTGAAGAAGGGTTGAAAGGCCGTTGCGTTTGTCGCCCGCGCATTCCAGCCGCCGGACTTGAAGCCGTTGGTCGCCGAGGCAAAGACATTCACGTCGTCGTTGAAACTGTATTGCAGGGCGAATCGCGGATTGATCTCCGATTCTTCCAGGCGAGTCGGGACGCCCGCTGCGGTAAGGTCGGCCGTGGAGAGCGACGCAAGCCCGGCCGGCATGGTCTCGATTTCCACGTCCTTGGTTTCGTCGGTCCAGCGCAGACCGGCGGTAAAGATCAGGCCGTCCGTAACGTTCACATCGGCCTGCGCATAGAGGGCGAAGGATTCGGTGTCGTTGCCCAGCAGCCTGTCCGCAAGCACGAGTCCGGGCACGACGTCGGCAAAACGGGTCTCGTTGGTCTCGTCCAGATAGAAGAACCCGGCGACATATTCGACGCGCTCCTCGAACAACGTGCCGGTGATCTTGATCTCCTGGCTGAACTGCTCGTGATCGCCGTCGTTGGCGACCGAGAAGCCCCCCGTCGGCACCGGAGCGTTGACGAAGTCCAGGATGAATTTCTGATTGAGATCGCGGTAGCCCGTGATCAGGCTGACCGACAACGTGCTGAACTCAAACTCGATATCCGAGACGATGGAGTAACTGTTCGTGTCGTTGCCGAGCCCGAGCCCATTGAGGAGATCGTTCAACAAGGGGAAGTCCGTCGGCCCGGCACCGGTTCCCGGTTCCTTGCTGATGCCCGTGAACGATGTGAACGGCATGCCGGTGGTATCGCCGATATTGGTGCCGTTGGACGACAGCACCTCGCCCGACAGGTCCCAGGTGATGCGGTCGGTCGGCAGCACGCGGACGGCGCCGCGGATGCCCCAGCTTTCCTCGTCGTCCAGGGTTTCGCCGGTGGTCAGATTGTCGACGAAGCCGTCATCCTGCACGTAGAAGGCAGCGAATTTGGTGAGGAACTTCTCACTCGCCGGCAGATCGAAACCGCCGCGGATGAGAATCCGGTCGAACCGGCCATAGCCCGCCTCACCATAGGCGCTCATTTCCTCCGAAGGTTTCCGGGTAATGACGTTGATGGCGCCGCCGGTGGTGTTGCGGCCAAAAAGCGTGCCCTGCGGCCCACGCAAAACCTCGACCCGCTCGACGTCGAAGAAGGCGTAGTTGTTGGCGTTTTGGCGGCTGATATAGACGTCGTCCACATACGAGCCGACCGGCGGATCGAATGTCGCGATCGACTCCGTGTTGCCCAGCCCGCGAATAAAGTAGGTATTGGCGGTGCCGAGGCCCGTATTGTTGTGACCCACGAGATTGGGTACGTAGCGCACGAGATCGAGCGTTTCCGTCGCCACCCGGGCGGAGAGCTGCTCGCTGGAAAAGGCCGAAACGGCAAGCGGGACCTTTTGGATATTCTGCGCGCGGCGCTGTGCTGTAATGGTGAGCTGCTCGACGACCCCCTCATCGGCCGCGTCCTGTTGTGCGACGGCGCGATCCGAATAGGCCGCCGCAGCCTGGACGACCGCCAGCGCAACCCCTGTCTTGAGCAGACTCTTCGGGCGAATCAGCCTCCAATCCGGGCAGTTGGGTTTCATTTTTTTCTCCCTAGAACACGGAAAACGCCGAGAGTGGACGATCGCTCTTCGGCTGTTATCGTTTTTTGTTTTCTTCGGTTGCCTCGGTCTTGATGCCGAGGTAAAACATACAAAGTTATAACAATATATCATTATTTTGTTTTTGTGCAGTATGTCAAGCCGGGTTCCGATCACAAACAGGCGAGGATACCGCGTGGCGCCCTGCCGGGACGGTGATACGCTCTGGGTCGGCGCCGATGATGACGATATCCTGTTCAAGGCCGAGGTGACCGGCGCGATGCGGACCTGTTGCGAGTAGAGGACCTGACGGTAATCAGATGGCGCAGACATTGTTCGACAAGATCTGGGATGCCCACACGGTGGCCGACCTCGGCGGCGGCGTTCACCTGATTTATATAGACAGGGTCTTCCTGCACGAACGCACCGGCAGCGTCGCCCTGAAGAGCCTGGAGGAGGCGGGGCGGCCGATCGTCCATCCCGAGCAGGCGTTCTGCACCATGGACCACATCGTCGACACCTTCCCCGGCCGGGGCGACGAAACCTCCATGCCCAACGGCGGCGAATTCATCCGAACGACGCGACGCGCGGCCCGGGCCGCCGGCATCACGCTGTTCGACATAGGCGACGAGGGCCAGGGCATCGTTCATGTGATCTCGCCGGAGCAGGGCATCGCCCAGCCGGGGCTGACCATCGTCTGCCCGGACAGCCATACCTGCACGCAAGGCGCGCTGGGCGCGCTCGCCTGGGGCATCGGCTCCTCGGAGGCGGAGCATGCGCTGGCCACCAAGACGCTCAGAGTCGCAAGGCCGAAGAACATGCGGGTGCGTTTCGAAGGCCGGCGCCAGTCGGGCGTCACCGCCAAGGATTTGATCCTCCATCTCATCGGCCGGTACACGGGCGCCGGCGGTATCGGCTACGCGGTCGAGTTCGCCGGCGAAGCGGTACGCGCCATGGATATGGAAGCGCGCATGACGCTGTGTAACATGGCCGTTGAGTTCTCCGCCTTCACCGGCCTGGTCGCGCCGGACGAGACGACCCTCGCCTATGTGGAGGGACGGCGCTACGCGCCCAAGGGTGCCCATTGGAAGGCGGCGATGGCCTATTGGGACGGCCTCGCCTCCGACGCGGATGCCGCCTTTGACGCTGAGATCGTCATCGATGCCGGCCAAGTCGCGCCCATGGTGACCTGGGGCACGAGCCCGCAGCACGCGGTGCCGATCGACGGCCAAGTACCCGACCCCGCGAGCGAGCCCGACGGCAACCGCCGCAAGGCCATGGAAGGCGCGCTCGCCTATATGGACCTCACCCCGGGCACACCGCTCGCCGGGCTCGAGATCGGCGCTGCTTTCATCGGCTCCTGCACCAACAGCCGGCTCTCCGATCTCCGCCGCGCGGCGGAGATTCTCAAAGGCCGCAAGGTCGCCGACGGCGTGAAGGCGATCTGCGTGCCCGGCTCGACTCGGGTGAAGAAGGCCGCCGAGGCCGAGGGCATCGACAAAATCTTCACCGACGCCGGTTTCGAGTGGCGCGAGTCGGGATGTTCCATGTGCTTCTATGCCGGCGGGGAGAGCTTCGGTTATCGCCAGCGGGTTGTGACCAGCACCAACCGTAATTTCGAAAGCCGGCAGGGGCCGGAGACGCGGTCGCATCTGGCGAGCCCGGAAACCGTGGCCGCCTCGGCGGTGGCCGGCCGTATCGCGGATGCGCGATCGCTGGCGGGCGGTGCCTCATGATGCAGCCCTTCCGCGAACTGACCGCCGTTGCGGCGCCCCTCCTGCGCCCGGATATCGACACCGACATCATCATGCCGTCGCGCGAGATGAGGGCGGTGTCCAAGACCGGTCTCGGCGACGGGCTGTTCGCCGGCTGGCGCTATACGGCGCCGCATTCGCGCGAGCCGAATCCGGACTTCGTGCTCAACCGGCCCGACTATGCCGATACGGAGATCCTCCTCGCCGGCGCCAATTTCGGCTGCGGCTCAAGCCGCGAATATGCGGTGTGGGCGCTCAAGGAATACGGCATCCGGGCGATCATCGCGCCCTCCTTCGGGGCGATCTTTCAGAACAACTGCATCCGCAACGGCATCCTGCCGATTACGCTCGACGAAAGCGTCGTCGCTGCCATCGCCGCCAACGTGGCGCCGGCGCCGCAATCCCGCAAGCTCTTCATCTCGCTGGTCGACTGCCAGGTGCGCACGCCGGACGGCACTGTCTACGACTTCACCATTGCCGCGCAGCACCGCGAGATGCTGCTGGACGGCTTCGACGCCATCGACGTCACCCTGAAGCACCGGGATGAGATCGCCGCCTTCGAGGCCGCCGATCAGGAACGCCGCCCCTGGGTCCACGCCTTTCCGCCGGGCGACTAGGCGGCGGCCTGAACATGGCCCTTGGGCAGCCCGGCATCCGGGGTGAAGCCGTAGAGTTCCTCGTCGGGCAGCGCCCGGGCGACGATATCCCTGACCGCCAGCAGCTTTTCCAGATCGATGCCGGTCTTCAGCCCCATGGCATCGAGCATGAAGACCAGGTCCTCGGTGACGATGTTGCCGCTGGCGCCGGGCGCAAACGGGCAGCCGCCGATGCCGCCGAGCGAGGAATCGAGGGTGGTGATGCCGGCCTCGAGCGCGGCCAGCGCGTTGGCCAGGCCGAGGCCGCGGGTATTGTGCAGATGCACGCCGGTCAGCTTGTCTTCGCCGACGGCGGCCTTGATGCGCTTGACTAACCGCTTGACCTGCGCCGGGTTGGCGTAGCCCGTGGTATCCGACAGGCCGACCTCGTCGGCGCCCGCCGCCATGGCGGCCACCGCCAGTTCCTCCACCTTGTCTTCGGACACCGGGCCTTCGAGCGTGCAGCCAAAGGCCGTCGACAGCCCGGCCTCGAATTTCGGGCGCACCCCTTGCGGCTGATTAGCCACGAGAGC
>JAKSBY010000103.1 GCA_022360855.1 Sphingomonadales bacterium
CGGCAAAGCCGCCTTTCACCGGCCTCAGCCCGGAAAGCGTTACTTGCGCACCGGCGGGGCCCTGGCAGAGCCGTGAGAATTCCGCGATGGCGGCCGGGTCGGCCGTGAAGCTCTTGAGCCGCACGTCGCCCTTGACGCCATGGGCACCGGCCAACTTGCCTACGCAAACCCAGTCTGTTGCCGTGCGACTCATCGAATGCCTCGGCTACTCGGGCTTCTTTTCTTCGCCGTCAGAGTCGGAGGGGGCCTCGGCGGCAGGTGTCTCTTCAGCGGCCGCCTCTTCGGCAGGCGCTTCTTCCGCAGGAGCCTCTTCAGCCGCGGCTTCCTCGGCGGGGGCCTTCTCGGCCGCGGCAGCTTCCTCAGCCGGCTTTTCCTCTTCCGCAGGCTTGGCCTCTTCCTCGGGTTGGGCCTTGGCCGCCTCCTCGGCCTCGCGCGCGGCGTCGATGCGCTCCTGCGCTTTCTTGCCGGGCAGCGCCTTTTGCGGATTGCTCCGTTCCTTCTTCTCGGCGACGCCGGCGGCTTCGAGAAAGCGGGAGACGCGGTCGGACGGGCGCGCGCCCTGGCCGATCCAGTATTGGATGCGCTCCAGCTCCATCTTGACGCGGTTCTCGTCGTCCTTCTTCAGGAGCGGGTTGTAGGTGCCGAGCCGCTCGATATAGCGGCCGTCGCGGGGCATGCGGCTGTCGGCTACCACGATGCGGTAGAACGGCCGCTTTTTCGCGCCGCCGCGGGATAATCTGATTGCAAGTGCCATGGGGGTTCGGGTCTCCTTGGGTTCGTGAGTGTTCGATTTGCGAGCCGCGCCTTAGCGCGGGATCAGGTTCTCCATGCCGGGCGGCATCTGGCCGGGCAGGGGCATCTTGCCCTTGCCGCCCATCTTCTTCATGCGCTTCATCATCAGCGCCATCTGCTTGTGCATCTTCAACAGCCGGTTGACCTCGGGCACGGTGGTGCCTGAGCCGGCGGCGATGCGGCGCTTGCGGGACGCGTTCATCAGCTTCACATTGCGCCGCTCTTTCGGCGTCATGGAATTGATGATTGCCTCCTGGCGCTTGAAAACCGATTCGTCCATCGCCGCGTCGGCCATCTGCTTCTGCGCCTTGCCGAGACCGGGAAGGAGGCCGAGCACGCTTTGCAGGCCGCCCATCTTTTTCATCTGCCGGAATTGCTCGCGCAGGTCCTCGAGGTCAAAAGTGCCCTTGGCCAGCTTCTTGGCCATGCGCTCGGCGTCTTCCTTCTCGATGGTCTCGGTGGCCTTCTCGACCAAAGACACCACGTCGCCCATGCCGAGGATGCGCGAGGCGATGCGCTCGGGGTGGAAGGCCTCGAGCGCATCCATCTTCTCGCCGACGCCGATCAGCTTGATCGGCTTGTTGGTCACCGCGCGCAAAGAAAGCGCCGCGCCGCCGCGCCCGTCGCCGTCCATGCGGGTCAGGACCGCGCCGGTGATGCCGACCTGGTCGTCAAAGGCCTTGGCGACGCCGACCGCGTCCTGGCCGGTCAGCGAGTCGGCGACCAGCAGGGTCTCGAAGGGCTGCGTCGCATCGCGCACCGTCGCCACCTCCGCCATCATGGACTGATCCACGGTGGTGCGCCCGGCGGTATCGAGCATGACCACGTCGAAGCCCTGCAGCCGGGCCGCCTGCAGCGCGCGGCTGGCGATGTCCACGGGCATCTGGCCGGGGATGATGGGGAGCGTCTTGACCCCGACCTCCTCGCCGAGGACCTTGAGCTGCTCCTGCGCCGCCGGGCGGCGGACGTCCAGCGAGGCCATCAGCACCGACTTCTTGTCGCGCTCGGTCAGGCGTTTGGCGATCTTGGCCGTGGTCGTGGTCTTGCCGGAGCCCTGCAGGCCGACCATCAGGATCACCGCCGGGGGCGCCGCCGTGATCTCCAGGGTCTCGCCCTCGCCGCCCAGGAGCTCCACGAGCCCGTCATGGACGATCTTGACCACCTGCTGGCCCGGCGTGACGCTCTTGGTCACTTCTTGGCCGACGGCGCGGTCTTTGATGCTGGCGATGAAATCCTTCACCACCGGCAGGGCGACGTCGGCTTCCAGAAGCGCCACGCGGATTTCGCGCAGGGCCACGCTCACGTCCGCCTCTTTCAAGGCGCCGCGCTTCTTGAGCTGGTCGAAAATGCCGCCGAGGCGGTCGCTCAAACTGTCAAACATGGCCGGCCGGGCCCTTTACCGTTAGCCAAAGCAAAAACGCACCGGCGGGCGAAACCTCGCTGACCGGTGGGCACCCTCGGGCGCAGTTGCTGCACGCTTTCCGAAAGCGCGGCCTGGATAGGGGCAAGCAAACAAAAAGTCAAGCGATACAGAGCGCCTGTCCGGTCGGGAACCGGCCGACTTCTGTTGAGCGGAGGCGCTCTTTTTGCGACTGTAATTAATGACTTTTAATCGTAAAAGTATATACTCTTGCTCTCTTTTTCACCTCTGTGGACGGAATTGGGGGACAGGATATGCGGTGGATAGTCATTGGCGCCCTGGCGCTTTTTGCCTTCTCGGCCAACGCCGATCAGACTCGAATCTCCAACTATGACAAGGCGCGCGACAGCTTCGTTTACCCGGTGGTCTATGCCCAGGGCGGCCGCACGCTCTATTGCGACAGCGCTTTCACCGACCGCTCGGGCCTTCAGGTGGAGCATGTGCTGCCGGCGTCCTGGATGAAAGAGGCCGGCGGATGCGCCGACCGGTCTCGCAGACAGTGCCGCTCGGAATCCACGCGCTTCAATCTCATGGAAGCCGATCTGCATAATCTCTGGCCGACACTCAGAGACGCCAACCAGGCGCGCAGCAATTACAGCTTTGGCGTGATCGGCGCCGATGCGGTGGACGACTTCAGCGGCTTTTGCGATTTCCAGGTGGATCGGCAGGACAGGCTGGCCGAGCCGCGCCCGGAGATTCGCGGCGACTTGGCGCGCATGGTGCTCTACATGGTGGAGGAGTATGGGATCACATTGCCCGACGGTCAGCACGACCTGATGGTTGCCTGGCACTGTGAGGACAATGCACCGTCGGCGGAGGAGAGGCGCCGCAACAACGTCATCGCCGCCATTCAGGACACGCGCAATCCCTATATCGACGATCCGTCACGGGGTTGCGACGCCAACGGCTTCGAAGACGAGGACGATTATTGGGAAGACTGCCAGATCAAGGGCAACATCAACAGCCGGGGCGACAGGATCTACCACGTGCCCGGCTCGCGCAGCTATAACGCCACCAAGATCAACACCGCCAAGGGCGAGCGCTGGTTCTGCACCGTCAAGGAGGCCAAGGACGCCGGCTGGCGCAAGCCCAGAGGCGGGTGATTAATAGTGATAGCGGCATTGCAGGATCTCGAGCGCCTGGGATTTGTCTTTGCCGGCGATGCGATAGACCAGCCGGTGCTCCTGGGTGATCCGACGTGACCACCAGCCGCTGAGCCGGCCCCGGAGCGGCTCGGGCCGCCCGGTGCCCTGAAACGGCGTGCGCCGGCATTCGGAAATCAGGGCATTGATGCGCCGGGTGACCTTGCGGTCTTGTTGCTGCCAGTACAGGTAGTCTTCCCAGGCCGTCGGTGCCCAGACCAGCTTCACCGCCAGATCAACTTGATGGATTGTCGGCGGGGTCGAACGATACGCCGTCGCCGGCTTCGAGCGCGGCGATTCCCTGCATGAGGCGCTCGGCATTGCGCGGTGAGCTGAGAAGATGGATGGTCTCCATCATGCCCTCATACTCGTTCTTATCGACCACGATGACCGACGGCTTGTCGCGCCGGGAAATCTCCACCGGCGTCTTGTCGGCAACGACTCGGTCGAGAAGCTTGGCGAGCGACTGCCGCGCCGCGCTGAACTGAATCGTGTCCATGACAAATCGTCTCCTTGACTTGTACAGTAAATAGTACATAAAGATGCGCAGTGCAAAATGCAAGATGACTGGTGTGAGGTCCGTATGCTTAAGAGCCGAGCCGCCCCGTGACCTCATCCCCCGAATATCGCATCGCTGAGCACGCGGAAGGCCGTCAGACCTATCAGAGGGTCGGGCTCGTGCTGGGGCCGGCTCTGGCCGCGCTGCTGTTTGTTTTGCCGGCGCCGGACGCGCTGACGCCGGAGGCCTGGTCCGTGGTGGCGGTTGCCGCCTGGATGGCGACCTGGTGGGCCACCGAGGCAATTCCGGTGCCGGCGACGTCGCTGCTGCCTCTGGTCCTGCTGCCCTTGCTGGGCGTGATGGGCGTGCGCGAGGCCGCCGCGCCTTATGCCAGCCCGGTGATCTTTCTGCTTCTTGGCGGCTTCATCATCGCCATGGGCATCCAGCGCTGGAACCTGCACCGACGCATCGCGTTGCATATCCTGCTCGCCTTCGGCCGCCATCCGTCGGCGCTTGTGGGCGGGTTCATGCTGGCGGCGGCGCTGCTCTCCATGTGGGTCTCCAACACGGCGACGACCCTGATGCTGCTGCCGATCGCGCTGTCGGTCGCCGAGCAGGTCCTCGGCAAGGGCAGCACGCGGCATCCCTTCACCATTTGTCTGATTCTGGGCGTTGCCTATGCGGCGTCCATCGGCGGGCTCGGCACCATTATCGGCACGCCGCCCAATGCCTTTGTCGTCCAGCTCGTGGCCGATACGCAGGGCATCGACATCAGCTTTTTGGAATGGATGGCCTTCGGTATCCCCATCGTCGCGCTGATGTTGCCGATGACTTGGTACGTGCTGACCCATTGGGTATTCCGCTTCGCGCCCGAGGACGTGGTTGGCGGCGACGCGGTCGTACGCCGGGAACTCGAAGCCATGGGCCCGATCACGACGCCGGAGATCCGCACGGCGGCGGTCTTCGCGGTGGCGGCGGTGTCCTGGATGAGCCTTCTTCTGCTGCGGAAAATTCCGGGGCTCGAGGCGCTCTCCAACATGGGCATCGCGGTGATGGGCGCGGTCGCCATGTTCCTGGTGCCGTCTGGCAGCAAGTCCGAGCCCGGCAGCTTCCTGCTGGACTGGGACGCTGCAGTCAAGCTGCCCTGGGGCGTGGTGCTGCTGTTCGGCGGCGGCCTCAGTCTGGCGGCAGCAATTCAGGCGACGGGGTTGGCGGTGTGGCTGGGCGACAGCCTGTCGGTGCTGACCACCTTTCACATGGTTATTATCATCGGCGCCCTGGTGGCGCTGATCATTTTCCTGACCGAGCTGACGTCGAACACTGCCACGGTAGCGGCCATCGTGCCGGTGTTGGCCGCCATCGCAGGTGCCGCGGACTTCGCGCCAATCCTGCTGGCCGCGCCGGCGGCCATGGCCGGCTCGTCCGCCTTCATGCTGCCCGTGGCCACGGCACCCAACGCCATCGTCTTCGCCACCGGCCATGTGACCATCCCGCAGATGGTCAAAGCGGGTTTCCGCCTTAATCTCATTGGCATCGCCGTGATTACGCTGGTTTGCTTCACCCTGGTGCCGCGTATCTTCGGCTAGACTCGCGACTATTGTCGCCCATATAAGGCGCAGCATGACAAACGGGTCCGCAACCGGCCGCCGCGTCTTCGTCAAGATGCATGGCTGCGGCAATGATTTCGCCGTCTTCGACGCGCGGACCGATCCCTTGCGCCTGGGCCCCGAAGAGGCGCGCGCCATCGCCGACCGGCGCACCGGTATCGGCTGCGATCAGGTGCTTACCATCCTGCCGAGCCAGGCCGCCGACGCGGTCATGCGTATCCAGAACGCCGACGGATCCGAGGTGGCGGCGTGCGGTAACGGCGCCCGCTGCGTGGCGAGTGTTTTGGCGTTGGAGGCACTGACGGACATGGTCATCGAAACCGGCGCCGGCCTGCTCAATGCCAGGGTGTGCGGAGACGGCAGGGTCACCGTGGACATGGGCGCGCCAAGGTTGGAGTGGAACGAGATCCCGCTGGCCCGGCCGCAGGATACGTTGAAGCTGGATCTGTCCGTGGGCTCGCTTTCCGGCCCGGCCGCGGTCAGCATGGGCAACCCC
>JAKSBY010000598.1 GCA_022360855.1 Sphingomonadales bacterium
CCGAGACGCCAACCGGGCCCTCTCCGACCACGCGTCGAAACTCCTTTCCGGCTCCCTGGTCTGGGACAATCACGCCTGCCTGCCGTTTGAGAAGGACCGGATGGACCGCTTTTTGCCGCAGCTCCTGCGGTATTCGGCGGCCGGCGCCAGTATCGTCTCGCTGAATGTCGGCTACGGCACCATGACCCTCGCCGAGCATGTTTCCGCCATCGCCGCGATGCGGGCGTGGGTCGCCGCCAACCCCGATCTGGTCGGACCGGTCGCGACCGCCGAAGACGCGGCCGCCATGCGGTCGTCGGGGCGTCTCGGCATCGTCTTCGACATCGAAGGCATGGCCGTGTTCGGCGACCGGCCCGAGCTTGTCGGACTATTCTACGATCTCGGCGTGCGCTGGACGCTCATCGCCTATAATCGCGGCAATCAGATCGGCGGCGGCTGCCACGACCAGAACACCGGCCTGACCCAATTGGGCCAGCGCTTTCTCGACGAGATGGCGCGGGTCGGCATGGTCGTCTGCTGCTCGCATACGGCCTATGCCACGGTCCGCGACGTTTGCGCCTATCACCGCCAGCCGGTCATCCTCTCCCATTCGAACCCGCGCGCCCTCTGCGACCACCCGAGAAACGTGCCGGACGATATCCTGCGGGCGATCGCGGCGACCGATGGCGTCATCGGCCTGAACGGAATCGGGATTTTCCTCAAACGAGGCGATACGTCATCGCGGAACCTTGCCGAGCATATCGACTACGTCGTCCAAAAAACCGGGCCGCGCCACGTGGGGCTGGGTCTGGACTACGTCTTCGACCGGGACGAACTCGCGGACATCAACACGGATCGGCCGGATCTTTTTCCGCCGGGCTACGGCTATGACACCGCGTTCGACCTCGTCGCGCCGGAACAATATGGCGAGATCGTCGATGCGCTTATCAAGCTCGGCTACACGGATGCCGACCTCAAGGCGATTCTCGGCGGCAACCACTTACGGATTGCAGAAACCGTATGGCGGTGAACTAAGACCCGTCCTGCTCCAGCGCAGAGGCCTTCAGCGCCTTTTTGTCGAGTTTGCCGATAGGCAGGAGCGGAAGATCGCGCCGCACGTGGAACCTTTTCGGGATCTTGTAATTGGCCAGATGACGCCGGCAGTGCGCCTTGAGTTCGTCCTCAAGCGGCGCGGCATCCGGCGCCGGCAGGACGAACGCAACGCCAACCTCGTCGAACAGCCTATCGGGAACGCCGATCACGGCGGCGAGCGCCACATCCGGGTGCGCCTCGAGCACCGCCTCGACCTCCCGGGGATAAACGTTATAGCCGCCGGACTTGAACATCTCGCTCAGGCGTCCGACGAGCCGCCATCTCCCGTCGGGCAGAAGCTCCGCCAGATCGCCGGTCTTCAGGAAGCCGTCCTTCGTGAACGCCGCCGCGGTTGCCGATGGATTGTTGAAATATTCCAACATCACCCCCTCGCCACGGATCTGGATCTCGCCGCTCTCCCCGACCCGGACCGGATCACCGTCGGCGGTGACGATCCGATAGTCGTGATCGTGGTCGGGCCGGCCCACCGTCTCCGTCAGTTCCGCCAGGTCGGCATCCGGCGCGGTCGCGGTATTGACCGATCCCCCTTCGGTCAGGCCGTAGTTCGTGAACAGGTGCAGATTCATCGCCGCCAACGCTTCAGCGAGATGGCGAGGCAGTGCGGCGCCGCCCCAGGTGATGACGCGCAAGGAGGAAAAATCCCTGCCCCGCATGGCAGGGTGTTCGAACAGGATTTGCAGCATCGCCGGCACGCCGCCAATGATGGTGACGCGCTCGTTTTCGATGATCTCCGGCATTCGAGCGGGATCGAATTTTTCCATGAAGACGAGCGTTCCGCCATCCAGAAGCGTATTGCCGCAGATTTCCGAGATACAGCCGATGTGATTGACCGGTAGATTGCAGATCATCCGGCTATTGGCGCGAAGCGCCTCCTTGCCGATAAAGGACTCGAGCACCGCGCGGTAGCAGTGAAAAAAGCTGGCATGGGGCAGCACGGCGCCCTTGGGCCGTCCTGTCGTGCCGGAGGTGTAGACGAGCAGCGCCGGATCCCGCCGGGAGACCGAGACCTCCGGGCGCCGCCTGGACGCGGTCCCGGAATCCAAGAATGAATCAAAGGATTCGACCGATGGATCAGTCGCGTCTCCAAGGCCGACGATCCGATCTGGCATACCGGCGGATTTGAGCGTTTCTTCCGGCAGGTATTCCAGCAGCGCCAAAAAGAGCGCCGGACGGCAGTTACCGAGAATGTAGCCGATTTCACGCGCGGTGTATCTGGGATTGAGGCCCACCCAGATCCCGCCGACCCTCAAGGCGGCGAGCAGCGTGACCAGGAATTCCGGCCTTGGCGTCGAAAGCGTCGCAACCCTGTCTCCCGGCCGAACACCGGCCGTGGCCATGGCGTCGGCGCAGCGCTCGACCAGCTCCTCGAGCCCTGCATAGTTGAATCGCCGCTCCCCGAATACCATGGCGGCCGCATCCGGCGTTTTCCGGGCGAAATGGGAAACAACGCCGCTGAATTCGCTCAAATGCGCGGCGAGCCTTCGACCCACCGCCGGACCCGTCCGGTCATCCATTACCGCCTCGCCCGCTTGCCGTGGCCTTCGGTTCCCTAAGACGAGATCCGCCGCTCTGCCCTGAGGAGAAATTTGGCGGTAGTATGGGGTTGAGATTAAGGAGTCGGGCGCATCCGTCGTCTAGTGAGTCGTAGGTAGAGGACTGTCCGAATGCAGGGACCAAGCGCTTAGATGAGCAACGCCGACATTCCGGGAGCAAAGCCCAAGGGCGGTCGAGTGTCCGATCCGGCCCTGGTGTCGATCATCGAAAAATACGACGCCGCGCTCATGCGGTTTCTCTCACGACGCCTGCGAAACCCGGCGGACGCCGCGGAGGCCGCTCAGGAGGTCTATCTTCGTCTTCACCGCTACAAGAGACAGGCGAATGTCGAAAAGCCGGAAGCCTTCCTGTTTACCATCGCGGCAAACCTGTTACGCGATCTTCACCGCCAGGGCGTCTCGCGATCGGCCAACGGACATATCTCGATCGACCTGGTCGAGCCCGAGGCACAGTGTTCGTCGCCCGAACA
This sequence comes from Sphingomonadales bacterium, assembly GCA_022360855.1. Classification (GTDB taxonomy): domain Bacteria; phylum Pseudomonadota; class Alphaproteobacteria; order Sphingomonadales; family JAKSBY01; genus JAKSBY01. The sequence goes on from JAKSBY010000598.1 coordinate 3,116, forward strand.
ACAGGTTCAGTCGAGACAGGCGCTGGAAGTTTTTTCGGCGGCGCTGACCGAACTCAATCCAAACACGCGCCGGGCATTCGTTCTGCATCGGTTCAGCGATCTGACCTACAAGCAAATCGCCGCGGAAATGGGGGTCTCGGTCGCCATGATTGAGCATCACATCATGCGTGCATTAAGCCATCTGCGAAAGAGAATGCGGAAAGTAAGATGACGAGCAGACCAACCACGTCCCCGGCGGACGATATCATCGACGAGGCGGCCCGTTGGAAGACGCGGCTTCTGTCCGGGGATACGCCGCGCGCGGTACGCCTCGAATTCGAGGCGTGGCTTGCGGAAAGCCCCGAGAATGGCACCGCCTTTGCCGATGTTGACGATTTCTGGGAGTCGCTCGGCGCGTTCGGTGACTGTCCGGCGGTTCTCAAGGAGCAGCGCGACGCCGAACTGGAGCGTCAGCGCGCCTGCGCAAGAGGCCGGCAGCAGGGAAGCCGCAGGGTGCGGATGGCCTGGGCCGGCATCGCCGCGGCGCTCCTTCTGGCGGTGACGGGGACGGCGGCCTGGAATCTCATCCGCGAGAGCAATTTGCGGGATCGAGGCCGGATAGCGGGCCAAGATACGCCGAGCATCGTCTATGAGACCCTGCGCGGCGAGCAAAGGCGTTACGTTCTTGCCGATGGTTCGGCGATCCATCTCAATACCGATACGGCCATCGCGGTCAGCTTTTCCGACGGCGAACGGCGCCTGGAATTGTCGCGCGGTCAGGCGCTTTTTTCGGTCGCTCATGACCCGTCGCGCCCGTTCGTCGTCGCCGCCGGACAGATGTCGGTACGGGCGCTGGGGACCGAGTTTGAGGTGTTCCTGCGCGGCGACGACGTACGCGTTGCGGTAACCGACGGCATCGTCGAAGTCCGGGAATCCGGCAAACCGGCGGATGACCCGGACCGCCTGGCGACCAAGCTCGCGCGCGGTCAGCAGGCCACCTTCACGCGGGTTGCCGTTCTTCAGCCCGTGCAAACCGCAAACATCTCGCAGGTTGCGGCATGGCGCACGGGAAAACTGATTTTCGCTTCGACGCCCCTGGCTGAGGCGGTCGACGATTTTAACCGCTATACGGAAAAGCAAATCCTGATCGCCGATAACGAACTCGAAGGACTCAGGATCAGCGGCGTATTCCGAAACAGCGACAGCGACCAGTTCGTCAGGGCGTTGGCCACGCAGTTTCCGATTACATTTCGCGTCGAAGCGTCCGGCGATACGGTTTTGGAGGCGGTGCACTAGACCCGACGGCCCATCGGTTAAGGACGGCGGCCCTCATATCGTCATTCCCTTGTAGAAGCCGGGCGACCGAAAACAGCTCCGGCGGAAATCGCAGGGAGGCAGTTCATGATGCAGCCGTCAAATTCGCCCCCGTCCGTGTGCATGAGATTGGGCGCGGTGCTGGTGCTGATGATCGGGTTCGGCACGCCACTGGAAGCGGCACCGCCGGACCGGCCAGTCGACGTGAACATCGAGGCACAGGAGATCGGCCCGGCGCTAATGGCGTTCGCGGCCCAGACGGATCTGAACGTGCTGTTTTCCGCCGAGATCATCGGCAACCATCGGACCAAAGCGATCTCGGGCAGATACACGCCCAGCCAGATCCTCGATATCCTGCTCGAAGGCTCCAATCTGGTCTATCGGTTCGAGGATGACGACACTGCGTCCATCGGCCCGAGGAACGACGGCAATCACCAGCGGGGGGCAGAGACAAACTCCGGCGGAAATGCGTTGGAGCCCGAGCCGGCAAACTCACCCGGCCCCGAGGAGTCCTCGGCAGACGAGCGAATCCGGCTCGATCAGGTCATCGTCACCGCCTCGAAGCGGGATCAGTTCCTGCAAGACGTTGCGTTCTCGATCACGGCGCTGACCGGTTCGGCGTTGGAAGCCCTGGGGGCGGACGACTTCGCCGGCTACGCCTATACGGTGCCGGGCCTCGCCTATCAGGACGGCGGGCCGAGCCGGCGCAGCTATTCGATCCGCGGCATCGGCGCGCAGCTCGCCGGCGTCAGCACCGTCGGCGTTTATCTCAACGATATTCCGATCAGCGACGACCGGTTCAATCCGGACCTGAAGGTGTTCGATATCGAGCGCATCGAGGTGCTGCGCGGCCCGCAAGGCACGCTTTACGGCGAGGGCTCCATGGGCGGCACGATCCGCCTCATTACCAACAAGCCGGACGCCGGGGCTTTCGAAGCGAAGGTCCATCTGGAAGGCGCGACGGTCAAGAGCGGTTCCGAGGACTTTTCGGCAAGCGGCATGATCAACGTGCCCATCGCGCGCGACCGAGCCGCGTTGAGAACCGTCGTCTACTACCGCGACCTCGCCGGCTGGATCGACAACGTGCAGCTCGGACTGAACAACGTCAACGACGAGCAGACGCTCGGCGCCCGGGGCTCGCTTCTGGTGCACCTCGCCGAGAACACGCGCGCCACGGCCACGATCATCTATCAGGACTCCGAATTCGGCGGGCGAAACATCGAAACGCCGGGCGCCGGCGACCTGATCCAAGTTCGGTTCGTCGAAGAGCCCATGAACGACGAGTACGTGACCTATAACTTCACCTTCGAACACGCCTTCGAGAGTCTGGACTTCGTCTCGTCAACCTCTTACTTCGACCGCGACTTCGACGCGGTGGACGACATCACCTTCAACAACGGCATCTTTCCCGATCTGTTCACGGTCATCGATTTCGAGCGCAAGATATTCACTCAAGAAGCGCGGGTCACTTCGGACTTCTCGGGGGCCTTCCAGTTCCTCGCTGGCTTTTACTACACCGACCGCGACGAGCGCGGCGCCGGGCTTACCGAATCGACCGTTTTTCCCGACGCCTTCCGGCGCGACACGGACTTCAGCTTCGAGCAGTGGGCGCTGTTCGGCGAGGCTTACCTGGATCTGTTCGAGATCGTGCATCTGACGGCGGGGCTTCGCTACTTCGAGGAAGACCGGGTCGATACGACGACGCTTTCCGGTCCCTTCGCCTTCTTTCCCGGCACCACCACGCTGACGGCCAGCGAAAACGGCGTCACCCCGAAATTCGTCATCTCCATCGATGCGACGGACGACGTCATGATCTACGCGCTGGCCGCGGAAGGGTTCCGGTCCGGTGGCCCCAATAATCAGGGCGGGCTGTTCGCACTCGCCCCGCCGGAATTCGATTCCGATTCGATCTGGAATTTCGAGCTCGGCCTGAAGTCGTCCTTCATGGACGGCGCCATCGTCCTGAACGGCGCGGTCTACTATGTGGACTGGACCGATATTCAGGTCAACAATCCCGTGCCGCAGGCGTTCTTTGTGACCAACGCCGGCAAGGCCCATACCGCGGGCTTCGAGCTGGAAATGGTTGCGCGGCCGACGGACGCGCTGGAGATCGCGCTGAGCGGCGGCTACACCAGCGCCGAGCTGGACGAGGACACGCCGCCCGGCACGGTCGGCGGCGTGGAGGGGGCCCGTCTCCCTTTCGTGCCGAAATTCACTTTCAACGCCTCGGCCGACTATTCCTTTTCGGTCAGCCGCAACCTCGACGGATCGGTCCGCATCGATTTCCAGGCGGTCGGCAGGTCGGTCAATTCCGTGAATCCGAATATTCTCGAAACCCAGCCGGCTTACGAGCTGTTTAACATTCGCGCGGCGATCGGCGGCGAACGCTGGAAATTCGAGGTGTTTGCGGAAAACCTGTTCGACAAGCGGGCGATCACGCAGTCCGCCATCCTGTTCTCGAACGAGATCTTCCGCAATCGGCCGCGGACCATCGGCGCCGGCGTCCGGGCCGGCTTCTAACCTCCACCGCCGGGGCGATGACCACGACCAACCAAAGCGAGGCCGGCCCAGCCCCGGTCGGGCTCGGGCAGGCTGTGGCCTTCTCGCTGCCGGCACTCCCCATGTCGGCCATGGTCTACACCGTTCTGACCATCCTGCCGGGCTATTACGCGAAGCATACGACGGTTACGCTGGCGGCCATCGGCGGCGTGCTCTTTGCCTCTCGGCTGTTCGATGCGGTCACCGATCCCTTGATCGGATATCTGTCGGACAAGACCACAAGCCGGTTCGGCGCCCGCAAGCCCTGGATGGCCGCTGGCGTGCTGCTTTCCATGCTGGCCGTGTATTTCCTGTTCACGCCTTCCCCCGGTGCCGATACCGCCTATTTCCTCGTCTGGTCCTTCGTCGGCTACCTGGCCTGGACCATGGTCAGCATCCCCTATCAGGCCTGGGGCAGCGAACTCTCCCGGCGCTATGGCGAGCGCTCGCGCATCTTCGCCTTCACCGGCTTTACCGGCGCGCTGGGTCCGCTCCTGTTTTTGCTGGTGCCGCTGCTGCCTATCTTTGAATCGACAGAATTCACGGCAGAGACGTTGAGGATCGGCGCGGTCGCGATCATGGTCGCGCTGCCCGCCGCGCTGGCAATCACGGCGACGCGCGTCCCCAGGGGCGCCGGCGTTTCGGTCGTCCGGCCGTCGTTTCGGCTGCTCGCGAGCTCGCTCCGGCGCAATCGTCCGCTGCACTACTTCATCGTCGTTTTCATGATCGGCGGTCTGTCCGGCGGGATCTTTCTGTCGCTCATCTTCATCTATCTCGATTCCTATCTCGGGATCGGCGACAAGATTCCGTTCGTCCTGCTGGGCTGGTCGATCACCCATGTTCTGTTCGTGCCGCTTTGGCTGAGGATCGTCCACCGCTTCGGCCGGACGCGGTCGCTGGCCGCGAGCTGGGCGATCAGCGCGGCGCTGTCGGCCACCATGGCCTTCGTTGCCCCCGGGCCCTCCGCCTTCATCATCATTCTGGTATTGGTGACCTTGCGCGGCATCGTCAATGCGGCAGACACGATGATCCCGTCCGCCGTTTTTGCCGACGTGATCGACTATGACGTCCTGAAATCGGGCACCAGCCAGGCCGGGAATTTCTACGCCTTTCTGGCGCTCGCCACCAAGTTCAACCTGGCCATCGGCGGGGCGACAGGCTTCATCCTCCTGAGCCAGTTTGGATATGAAGTGAATGGCGCGAACGACGCCCTCGCCGAGTTCGGCCTGACCGTGACCCTGTTCATCATCCCCATCGCGCTGAGCACCGTCGCCTGCGTGATGATGTGGCGGTTTCCCATCACCGCAAGGCGCCAGGGAATCATTCGCAAGAGAATCGAACAGCGCGCCCTGCGCGCGGGCGTGGTGTGACGGTGGCTGGGAATCTGCAGGAGATCGTCGAGGAGGCGTTGAGGACGCACGGCGTCCCCGGCGCCAGCGTCGCGGTTTTTGCCGAAGGCGAACTCGCTTGCGCCCAGGCGGGCGTCCTCAATATCGAGACCGGCGTCCCGGTGACGCCGGATTCGCTCTTTCAGGTCGGCTCCATCGCCAAAGCCTATACCGCAACGGCGATCATGCGCCTCGCCGAACGCGGCGAACTCGATCTGGACGCACCGCTTTCACGCTACCTCCCGGAGCTGATCCTCGCCGACGGGCCACCGGCCGATGGCGTGACGGTCCGCCGCGTGTTGAGCCATACCAGCGGCCTCGACGGCGACTACTTCCTCGACACGGGCGAAGGCAACGACTGCCTGGCACGCTACGTGTTCGCCTGTGCCGCCCTTCCGATGATTGCGAGGCCGGGAGACTACATCAGCTACTCCAACGCCGGATACGTCCTGCTCGGCCGGGTGATCGAGCGGCTCGCGGGCGCGCCCTGGGAGGACGCCATGCGGTCCCTGATCCTGGATCCGCTGGGCGCGGATCACACGCTCCTCTACCCGGAGGACACGCCACGCTTTCGCGCCGCGATTGGCCATTTTTCAAAGGGCGGCACGCTCAAGGTGTCCGAGACCGCGTTCATGGACCGCTCCGGTGGGCCGGCCGGCGCGCGCATGATGGCCTCGGCGACCGATCTGGTCGCTTTTGCCAGGATACATCTGGACGGCGGCGCGGCGCTGCTGAGGCCGGACTCGGTGGCGGCCATGCAAGAACCCCAGGCGCCGTTTCCCTATTACGATTTCGCGTCCCATTGGGGGCTGGGCTGGATGTTGTTCGATTATGGCGGGGAGCGCCTCGTCGGGCATGACGGCTCGGCCATGGGCCAGTGCGCGACCCTGCGGTTCTCGCCGCGCCGAAACTTGGCCATCGCGGCGGCGGCCAATTCGGAGGACGGCAAGCCCTTTCTGAAGAGCGTCTGCGCCACCGTGCTGCAGTCGGTTGCGGGGATCCCCGCGCCCGATTCGGCGATGCCTGACGAAAGCCATCAGGCACCCGCAGATTTGGAAAGCTATGTCGGGCGGTACCGCAATATCGGCGCAACTCTCGACATCGCCGCCACACCCTCAGGCCTGCGCGCGACCCACGTCATGGACGGGTTTTCCCGCGCCCTATTCGACGTCTTCGAATACGACTTCAAGCCCATGGGCGAGGACCGCTTTCGCGACGCCGCACAGAGCACGGACCTGGTCTTCCTGAGCCCGGATGCTGACGGCCGGCCGCATTACGCCCACGCCGGCGCGCGCCTGTTCAAACGGAGCGCCTAGACCGTGCCGGCGCAGGACCTGCAGGATCGGCTCGCCAGCTCGGCGGCCGCCCACGGCGTCCCCGGCGCCGTGCTCGCTGTCCACGCGGCCGGCCGGGTCCACGAGTTCGCATGCGGGCTGGCCAATGTCGCGACCGGGGTCGCGGCCACGCCGGACACGCTGTTCCAGGTCGGCTCCGTCACCAAGGTGTTCACGGCGACACTCGTCACGCAGCTGGCGGAGGCCGGACTTGTCGATCTGGATGCGCCGATCGACAAATACCTGCCGAACTTCCCGGCCCCGTTGTCAAACTCGCCGCCATCGCTTCGTCACCTTCTCAGCCATCAAAGCGGCCTCGACGAAGCCATGGGCGATTTCGCGGACCGCGGCCAGGAAAGCATCGCGAATGTGGTAGCGCGTATCGATGAGATCGGCAGCATCTTTCCGCCGGGCGCGCATTATTCCTACAGCAACACGGGCTATGTGGTCGCCGGGCACATCCTGCAGGTCCTCACCGGGCGGCCCTGGCACTGCCTCATCCGGGAGCGGGTCTGGCATCCGCTGGGAATCGACGACGCCTTCGTGCTGCCCGAGCACGCGCTTCGCTTCCGCGTCGCCGCCGGGCATATCGTGGACCCCGCAACGAACGCTGCCCAATTGGCACCCTACATGTTCGCGCCGCGCTCAGGCGCGCCGGCCGGCTCGATCACGGGCATGACCGCCAGCGGCCTCCTGCGCTTCGCCCGGTTGTTTTTCGATCGCTCGGACGGGCCGAATTCGGTTCTGAGCCGCAACGCGATCTCCATGATGGTGACCCCTCAGGCCGACCTGTCCGGACAGCAAGGCTATGCGGCCTGGGGCCTGGGGCTGAGCCTGGAGGATTGGGGGCAGGCCCGCGTCGTCGGCCATGACGGCGGCACCATCGGCTTTCAGTCTTTTTTCAGGATGGTTCCCGATCGGGCCTGCGCGGTTGCGTTGCTCACGAACGGCGGTGATGCCGACAGGCTGTACCGAGACCTGGTTCCCGAAATCCTGCAGCAGATTTGCGGCATCCGGGCGCCGCAAGCGCCGGCTGGCGACGGAAAGGCCGGGATGACGCCTTCCCAACTCGTCGGCACCTATCGCAGCAACGCCTACACGCTTTGCGTTTCGGAGGAAGAAGCGTCCCTCCGGGGCACCTTCACCTCGGGCCTTGGCGGCGACCCGACGGGATTCGCACTCAGGCCCTTCGCCGAGAGGGTGTTTGCCGCCGAGCCGCCAACTCTGCCCTTTGCCAGCCAGTTCACGGTCCTGGAGACCGGCGATGACGGGCGGGCGCTTTTTATCCGCACCAATGGCGGCCGCGCCGCCCGCCGGACCGAAGGTCAGGGAAGCGCATGATGGCTTCGGTCCCCGATCGCAAGGACGTGGCGAACTGGGATTTGTCCGATCTCTATCCTCCCGTCGGCTCGGCCGGATTCGATGCGGTCTTCAGCAATCTGGAAAGCCGCGCCCACGCCTTCGAACGACACCTCGCGGCCGCCAAACCGCTGGAACAGGCCAACGCAAGCCTTTGGGCCGGCCTGATGGCCGACAAGATGGAACTCGAGCGCGACCTCGACGACTTCTACGCCTATGTCTACTGCCGGTTCCGCGAGGCCACGGATGACGCCGAGCGGCGCAAGGCTCATGGCAGAGCGCTCGAACTCTACCTGCCCCTCGA